>CAJXXO010000111.1 GCA_913062655.1 uncultured Bacteroidota bacterium
CGTTCACCGCGCATGTCAAGTAGTCAGTCATTTCAAATCGGAAAAACGAACGCACGATGGTTTGCACGTACGAGGACGTGAAGGGCATGTCCGTGGAATCCCTGCGAGCCCAATTCGGCGCACCACAACCTGACGCGGTCGAGATTGATGGGGTGAACCACGTGGCCTGGGTTTGCTCCAACATGGCCCGAACGGTCTGGTTCTGGTCCCAAGGGTTGGGATTGCGTTTGACAAAGACCATTGCCCTGCCGGATGGCGGCCAGCACTTTTTCATGGACGGCGGAAATGGGGCGTCCGTGGCCTACTTTTGGTTCCCCAACGCCCCGAAACCTCTTCCGGGCGTCTCCAGCATCGACGTGGAAAATGCCACGCCGGGGAACTTTTCCACCGCGCACGGGTCCGTGAACCACGTCGCGTGGAATGTTAAGGATGCCGACAAGCTGCGTGCGTACCGCCGCAAAATCAAGGCCCTCGGTGTCGGATTTGTCAGCCCCATCTTGTTTCACACGGACGAAACAGAGTCGGGCTATGGCGTGCAAAGGGACGAGCACACCACGTGGGAGTCCTTTTACTTTCTTGGGCCGGACGGCGAATACCTTGAACTCACCGCGCAGACAAAGCGGCCGTTCACCCCGGAAAAAGATATTCGTCACCGACCCAAAACGGCGCAGGATAGCAAGCTGTAAGGGGCGAAGATCACAGTGACCATTGGCGTGCGTATATTCTACCTACATACTGACTTCATACATACATAACAACAAGCTGTTTCACATCAAACAGTGCTTTCGAAATCATCATAGCAGCGAGGAAGCATGGCAGGCTGCTTCGTCGGTCTCCAAGGTTTGCGCAAAAGCGAGGCCAACCTTTTCAAGAATATCCGGAGTGGTTGCGCTGCGGCCGTAAGCCTCGAACGCGAGCCGGTTCGCGGTTCGTGTTAGCAAACTTGCCGCAAATCCGGCCATGATTCCGCTGGCGTGTTGGTGTTGGTGTGCGCCGCCGTTGGGATCCTCATTCGCCAAGTTGTACGCCCAGTGCATGAACAAGCCACACGTGCCGGCAAGGACATCACCTTGTCCCCCGCACCTCCGGTTGGACCCTTTGGCGTTTCCGAAAGCGGCCGCTTTGCCGTTGCTGATGAGGTCCACTTGTCCCTTTTGGAGTATCGTGACGTTTCCCAGGGCCTAGGCGAGCTTGGTGACGTACTGGGCCGGTGATTTGTTTTCGATCGGGTCCTCGATCCATGCCATTGGTGTTTCGCGATTTTGCAATGCATCCACGTTCGGTACTTCCGGTAGGTCCTCGTACTCGTCAAAAGTGGAGAGCGCGCAGCACGTTCAATGCTCTTCCCTCTTGATTCCAAGCAAGAGCATCCTCCCACGCGCACTTGATAGGTGGCAATGCAGCTGTGTTAGTCAAAGTTCCGTAGCACCAAATGCCTCTTTACATGAGTATGTGTGCCATGATGTTTCGCCCTCTCTCTGTTCAGACGTTCTTTCAAGGCTGGTTCGAGCAAGTCCTGGCCAGCGATGCTTGGAAAGCAGTGACGATTCACTGGCGAAACAAGAGGGTCATTTCAACGCGGAGACTTTTCCTCGTGTATCCCACACGATTGGCTTCATACTCTCGGGAACGCTATACATCTTCCAGTGTATCGCAGCAGCGACGCAGCTTGGAATGAACACCACGTGGCGAACCTTGCCATACACGAACAAAGTCGGGATGTACCATGCAAAAAGGGATTATTAGCAACCATGCCAAGGGGATTTCGGAACATTACGGCCGCAAAATCGAAGTGGGTGAAAGGATGGCGGATGGATAATGGGTATGACCAAAAGAAGGGTGGACGGTGTCCGGGTGGAATGAACAATGGCGACTTTCCTTGTCCCCAGCGGACCTGTCGCCTCTGTATTGCCGGAAGGTGTCAGGCCGGGAATGGCCAGGGTTCGTGTTTTCGGACAATACGGTAAACATCCCGAGAAGAATACTTGTGCGCCATGATGGTTGATCTCACCATGAGCCAGCCAACCGGGTCCATGCCGCGACATGCTGCCATGACGGCCGCCTACGATGCCACTGGCGGCAGGGAGATCTCATCCCGAGACCTGCTCGAGATTCCAAGGCCCGGAAAGGTGTATACTCGCGATCCAAACTTCCAGGAAAATGCCGGCCAGAAGGATTAAGGGTATGCGGTATGTGTTTCCTCCACCAATGCCTAGAAGAACAAAACGCACCTGGTCGATTTCTTGGACTTGGTGAGGACGAAAAAGGTTCCGGGGAATCGCGATTTCTCGTGGATCCGCTCATGATCAATTTGTGTACCGCTAAAAGCAAGGACGATGTGCCGTGCCTGTTCAACCATTACTCCGGGGACCCGGTGCTTGAACTTGATGACCGAAACGTTCAGGGACTTGTTTGGGTAGAGAAGACCGATTTGGCATAAACTCTTACCAGCAAGAGGTGGAACAGTTGGAGAAGGAGCACACGGTTCTTTTCCGGCAAAAGGAAGCGGCCTACGAACGTTGGAAGCGCTACCGGGATGAGGGCTTGACCTATGAGCGGTATGGTGTAGAAGAAGAGATCAAAGCCCTTCAGGCCAAAATGAAGACGAACAAGACTTCTATTCAAGCTTTGGTAGATAAGGCAGGCGTTAGTGCAGAGGGGGATGACCTCGATTATGTTTTCATTACCTGGGTCATGCGCTATTTGCCGGTAGGCATTGTCGGCTTGCTGTTTGCAGTCATCTTTTCGGGCGCCATGAGTTCTACCTCAGCCGAGCTCAATGCATTAGCCTCCACCACCACTGTAGATTTTTATAAGCGACTCTTCAATACCACCGCAACCGATCAGCAATACGTGTGGTGGTCCAAAGGTTTCACCGTACTGTTTTGACTCCTGGCGATCGGATTCGCCCTGGTAGCCGAGCGGTTTGAAAATCTCATTGAGGCCGTTAATATTCTTGGCTCCCTTTTCTACGGTACCATCCTAGGTGTTTTTTTGGTCGCCTTTTTTATCAAAGTTGTGCGCAACGGATGGGCCGTATTCCTGGCCGCTATATTGGCGGAAGTAGCCGTCATTATTATCTATCAGCAGAATGTGGTGGAATACCTCTGGCTCAATTTCATCGGCTGCTTGTTGGTAATCACCTTAAGTGTTTTATTTCAGATTTTTCTTCCGGGAGCGCCCACTGAAGAGGAAGTAGGATAAAACAAATATGCTTTTCTGAATTATTCACTTTTTGCGGAACGGAGATGTAGCGCGTCTTGTACTATAATTGAATCAAATACAGCTAATTATGTCTGCTGATTTATTGAACAGTATAAGAGCAAAGGCTCGATGGAATCAAGTGAAAGGGGAGTTGAAATCGGAGTATGCCGAGCTCACCGATAGTGATTTGACTTACATCGAGGGTAAAGAAGATGAACTAATTGGAAACTTGCAAGAACGCCTCAGCAAAACCAAAGATGAGGTTATAAGCGAGATAAAGCGCATCGCTGATAAAGTAGCAGATGCCACAAAAACTGAAAAATAGGAGGAATTACATGAGACTATTGATATTAATAGTGATAGCTGGCTTAGCCAGTTTTAGTATTCAAGCTTGCGAGCAACAGCAACAAGACACCACCACGGCTGATGAAGTAAAACAAGAAAGCCAAGAGGCTATGGAAACCACCCAAGACTACCTGGAAACGCAACAAGAGAAATATGCAGAAAAGGTAGATCAGCGCCTGGCTGAACTGGAAGCAGAAATCAGTCGAATGGAAGCGGAAATAGATAACACCGCAACCGACATGGATGCTACACTGGAGCAGCAGCGCAAAAAACTGAAAGAAAAGCGCGAAGAATGGAAAACAGAATGGCAAAAAGCCACCATTCAAACGCGTGCTGATTGGCAAAAAGCCAAAGTAGAGTTTGATGCCTGGCTGGAAGACACTGAGCAAAACATTGGTGGAGCTTTGGAAGACATTCAGCAAGAAATTGATTCTAAATAAGTTGCTCTGGATGAACATTTTGGACATTGTCTTGTAAGGTCAACACATCAAAACTTGCAACTATGTCAAATGAACAACAGAGCTGGCCTGATTTGGCTATCGGATTATATGATCGCCTAACCGGTCGGAATGCTGAAATCAAATATGATTTTGAAAATCTGGAAGTGAAAGTTCCCAGCAGAACCGGCCAAGGTGCAGATCATGCCGAATGGACCATTAATGGTACTGTTCGTATCACCACCCAAGACGATGCTAAATAGCCATAAAGCTGTGCCTTGCGCACAGCTTTTTTTATGCTTTATTGCGATTTACATATCCAACCACCCCATCAGGAAGAGCCCATACGGATCCAGACCAAAGATGAGGCTGTGTTAGTTGCGTTTGCTGCATTACCACCTATGTCTGCCACCAAGCAATGGAAGGTATTTACTCAAGTGAGAAAGGTACTGCGTCATCTACAAATGCGTACGCTCATTTTACAATCGAAGGGCAGAACATTTCGACTTGCTCTGGACCGCCCCTTGTGGCGATTGGCCTTACAGCTATTCTGGTGGCGTATCACCTAGTGCAATCCAACGCCAGTGTCGCACCTGTTGGTGTCGTGTAGCCGGCCAAAGAAAAGGCAGTTGTAATCTAGTGACCTTGATGCCAGGAATAGAGTCTCTCACCATTTGATAGGGTACTCGCTGCCTAAGGAAATCTGTCCAGGCTTTCTCCGGTATGAGCAATTGTACCCGCTCCCGCTTTTGCAGGGCATAGATGTCGGTGGTATCTTGTATTGCGCCCCGGTAAAATTCAAAAGCATAAGACACCGTAGGCCACATGTAAAGGGTGGATGGGTTAGCGGATTGGCGTTTTACTTCTCGTACCACATGCGAGGGTACCTGATAAGTGAGCAGTTGGCGGTAGAAATGACCATTCATGATTACGTTGACTAGCAACATGGCAGCTACCCCGTATGCTGTCCATTTGGGTAATGTGGCGTTCTTCGCGAGTCGCGTATAGATGAGCACCAGCCCAATGATAATGGTCAGTACCACCAGCGCCCAACTATCTGGCGTAAAGCTGTAAAGGAGCCAACCCGCCACCAATATAGCCAAGGCCAATACCACTCGTTGCCCTGTTACGGCCCAACCCGTGCGGGAAAAATGCGCCATCTCTTTGGCCAGGAGGATAGCCGCCAGTGGGTAAAAGACGAAAATATAGTGGGGCAATTTATAGGCGGAGAAGGAGAGGGCTATCCAAGGTAAAAAAACACCCGCCCAGGTAACGAATGACAGTTTTTGCACCGGAGGAAAACCCTCGCGGATGCGCTGTATCAACTTACGGACCACCACCACGACAAATAACCACGACCAGGGAAAAAAGCTCCAAATGAAGGTATGCACAAAGAAAAACGGGTCGCCCCCTTGCTGTGCTTTGCCCGCCTGATTGATAAATTGATTATCTCCGGTAAGCCGCCCAAAGCTTTGGTCCCAGAAATAGAACCGCAGCCCCGATACGCCCGACTCGCCATAGACCACCTTGTCCGGGTGAAGGTCAAACTGCACATACAATCCGTAAGCCATTGGGGCCAATAGCAGTGCTACTATGCCCAGCAACACCAACCAAGGGGCGTGCAATAGCTTTTGCCATTCCTGCCGGATCAGCCAGTGCGTGCCCAATGCTAAGGCCGGCACCATTAATCCTATGGGTCCTTTCGCCAGCATTGCCAACCCTATTCCCACACTTG
Source organism: uncultured Bacteroidota bacterium (assembly GCA_913062655.1). GTDB lineage: Bacteria > Bacteroidota > Bacteroidia > Chitinophagales > S012-47 > CAJXXO01. Next base: position 5,722 of record CAJXXO010000111.1, read on the forward strand.
CTGCTATGAGAGAGGTCCACTTCTTATCCTGCTGGTAAGCCACCAACTGCCAGAGGGCATAGGTGACACTGCCGGCCAGCAGCATATCGGTGCGAGGGTCGACATTCATAAGAAACCACGCCTGGCATGTGGCCAGCATCCAGGCAGCCCAGCGCCCGACTGTGGCACTATGCAGTCTCTTCCCTAACTGATAGGTGCTGAATACGGCCCACAAACTGAATAGTACCGAAGGTAGTTTAAAGGCCCAGGTAGAAACACCAAAGAGGCGAAAGGAAAGGGCACTCAGCCAAAAAACCAATGGCGGCTTGTCCAGGTAATCCTTTCCCCGGTTGTACAATTCCAGGTAATTACCAGTTTCGAGCATCTCTCGGCTCATCGCTGCATACTGTGCAGCATCCACTTCCATGACTGGGATAAAAAGCCCTATCCCATACACCAAAGCGAGGGCCAGCACCCATACCAACTCCGGTTGCTGAGGTACGTTTTTATAGAATCTATGTGGGTTAACATTTGTCAATTGTACAACATTTGATAATTACTACCTTAGTGTCAATTGACACATGAAACCCTAAGCCTTAATGCCCCAGGATAACCCCAAAAATACAGCCCTTTTGTCTTCCACAAAGCTTGCCGCAGCGCAAACCGTCTCCATTGGCTGGGTATGGGTCACAAAAGATGGCGCATTGCGCTACCCCAGTTCAGCGTTCTTGGCCCTTCAGCACTTTACAGCAGACAACTGGCGCGACAGCTCCTTATCCGATTGGTTGCAGTTGTGGGACACTCCGCTGCGTTCTCCGGTGTTGACCCAACCATTTTTAACTACACTTCCCAAGGCAAATCTAGTGGCACACTATCAGCCGCTGGACATACCGGATGTAGCATTTATCGGGGTAATTCACATCTGGCCCAGTATGCCCGCCAATCAGTTGGAATTGACCGGCTATCGTGCGATTCTGGACAACTCCCTGCATGCCTTGTACCTGATGGATAAGGACTTACAGCTTGTTGCCTACAACAAAGTGGCCGAACATGAGGCTGCACAAGCGTTGAATAAAGAATTATTTGTGGGCATGGACTTTCGCACGCTGGTAATGGACGATGTGAAAGAAGATTTTGAAGCAAGAGTGGAGAAAGTACTTGCGGGAGAAGAGGTGCTGGATACCATTCGATATGATTTCCCGGGCTTTCCTTACTTCTATTTTGAAGTGCACTACAAACCTGTATACAATGCTGACGGCACTCTGTTTGGATTAACCTTTGCCTCCAAAAACATAACGGAGCAGGAGGTAGCCAAGCAAACCTTGCAGGAGGAAGTAACCATGCGGACCAAAGTGCTGGACGCCATGATGGATGGCTTTGTGTTGCTCAATGCCGAAGGGCAGTATGTACAGGCGAATGAGAGCTATCTGCGCACCATCGGTTACCCGGAGGAAGAGCTCTACGACATGCATCTCTATGATTTTGAGCACCTCCGCACCCCTAATGAAGTAGCCGACCTGCTGCACCAGATCACCGAATTAGGTACACTGCAGTTTGAGTCGCGCCATAAAACCGCAGATGGGAGGTTTGTGATGTATGACATCAAAGCCGTAAGCATCAAACAATACAAAGAAAACGGCCCTCTTATCGCCTTCGTAATGCGCGACATCACAGATCAAAAGCGCATAGAGCTGGAGATGCAGAAGTATGCGCTGGTGACTGAGAATAGCCTGTCTGGCATCCTTGTGGTCGATGATGAGGGGAACATTGACTATGCCAACGAAGCGGTGACACAGATTACAGGTTTCGGCTGGAGCGAAATGGAGGACCTCTCTTTCAGGGAATGGCTTCAATTGCTGCAACCCAGCCCGCAACGTAAGGGAGAAAGCTGGTGGGAGGCGTGGAAGGAAGGGCAACCCTTCCAACAGGAGATAAGCTTACTGCATAAGAATGGCAGCACGCTTTGGTTGGAAGTATTTATGCAGCCAAGTATCGCATTTATCTCGCAAGCGCGCCTGTCGGTTATCTTGTTAATCGACATTACTGAGCGGAAGCGCAACGAAAGGGAACGGACCAAATTGATTGATGATTTGATTGAGCGGAATAAAAACCTACAGGAGTTCGCCTATGTGCTTTCTCACAATATCCGTGGACCGCTGTCCAATATTATGGGGCTCACGCAACTGATCGAATCTAAAGGAGCGCATATTCCCGAATTGCA
>CAJXXO010000112.1 GCA_913062655.1 uncultured Bacteroidota bacterium
ACAATCACGCAATCAGTGGGTACCTGATGAGCTGCCAACTATCGATCTGCATGCGTATTTGCTTGCTACCTACACCGGCACTTATATCATGCCCGGTTACCGTTTCAAAATAACGTTGCAAAATGACAAATTGAAGGCCCGTATGCCGGGTACCACCTTTACACTCATACCTGTGGACTCTCATCTTTTTTACCCGGTATCGAGATCCTGGTTATTCTTCACTAAAGCCGAAAAGTCTACATTGCTGTCCTTCCAGGAGGTGGCTGGTGTACCGCTCATGTTGCGCCACAAGCTAAGAGGCAGCACCGATCTTTTTGGTTATCGTCAGCCGGAGGTAGCGCCCATATCTACAGCCTGGCAGAACAGAATTGGCCGGTATGAAGTGATTAATCAAGGCACAGGTGAGTTGGTACCTTTCACCCATTGGCGCATATATCGCGATAAAGAAACGCTATTGTTATCTGTAAAGGATGAAAGGTCTAAACGTACTTACGAATTTCCACTCAACACAGTGGATGATGCATTGGCTATCATGCTACCGGTGGGACGCTCCAGTGGAGAAGTGATAGAGGTGATTCGCGATAATAATGAGGGACAACTGTTGCGTGTTTTTGGCTACATCCTCCGCAAAAAATAAAGCCCCCATCACTTGATGAGGGCTGCCCTTTTCATTTCTTATTATAGATCATCGGATCAGTGTTACATTACCCGATTCCAGGTATTGTTCACCATTTACCTTATCTAGTCCTTTTACCACCCAGGTATAGACGCCTGCCGGTTGGTCTTTACCATCTTTAGTACCATCCCAGCCACTCGCTGTGCCGGTGCCAAAGGCCTCGTGTACCACTTGTCCCCAGCGGTTGTACACCCGGAAGTAGTCGATCTCGATGGCTCCCGTTGAAATGATGTAGAATACATCGTTTAATTGGTCGCCATTGGGCGTAAACGCATTGGGTAACTCCAACGAACCCGGCAGCAGGCTTACGCGCACAGTGTCTTCACCTCGGCAGCCATTTTGATCAATGACAGTGACCGTGTAGGTGGTAGCTTCTGGGGGAGAAACAATGATCTCTTCATCCGTAGGCAATGTACCTGCAACAGTAGAATCTGGCAACCAGGCATAAGAAGAGGCATTAGGGAAGTTGGCGGTTAATGTAGCCTCTCCGCCCAACGTGATAGCCGTATCCTGCAGTGCATTTACGGTGGGTAGATCATTCACCGCAATGGTAACCGTATCCAGATTGGCACAACCATTAACATCGGTGGTCACCACAGTGTAAGTCGTAGTGGTAGTAGGGGCCACCCTACCGCTTGCCTGATCATTAGGATTAACCGCACTGATAGGAAGCCATTCATAGGTAATTCCTGAACCTGACGCCAACAGGGTTATAGAGTCTCCCAAACAAACTTCATCATCAAATCCGGCATCTATGGTAGGCAGGTCCACCACCTCCACTTCGAGGGTGTCAACCGTTTCGCAACCAAAGTCGCTGGTAGCGGTAACTTGATAAAAGGAGGTACCAAATGGCAATACCCGCACAGCACTTCCGGTTTGGCCGGTTGACCATTGGTAAGCTGCTGCGTTTCCATTTGCTCGTATCGTTGCACTATCCCCTCTACAAACGGGACTTGGGTTGTCAAAGGTGAAGGTCGGTCGTTGATCTACATTTACCCGTATGGTATCCGAAGCACTACAAAAGCCATTGGTAGCATTGATCGTGTAAGTAGTGGTCTGAGCAGGACTAAATGATGCCTGCGGTGTAGTTGGATCAATGATACCGGTAGTAGGTGTCCAGGTAAATTGATTGAAATCTACAGAGGTGAAGACCGACTGAATAGAAACCGTATCTCCATCGCAGGCTGCCAAATCAGGTCCTAAGTCAATGTTGGGGTTTCGCACCTCTACTGCGTAGGCATAATAGTTCTGTGCAACAATCGGACAACCATCATCTACCACTTGTACCGTAAAGAAGTGGAAACCGATATCGTTGGTGGTAGGTGTCCAACTGAAATTACCGGTAGGATATTGTCCTCCTGTAGTGGTGAAGGTACCTTGTGGAATACCATTATTCCAGTTCATTGATACCGTCTGGAAGGGTGTTGAATCATTACTATAGATATCGAAACTGACGGATTGCCCGGGACAAACTGCGGTATCAAATTTCGCTGATCCATTGAAGCCCGTAGCAGTAGGTGCATCATTGGCGCATTGTACCACAATCATTTGAATATCTCTCGTCACCTCGCCAATCTTTACACCATTGCGGAACTCATCGACCTGAATACAAAGTACCCCAACCTGCGCAATAGAAGGCGTAAAGGTAATCGTACCCGTAAGTGGATCTACTTTTATGCTGTCTGAAGTGTATAGCGGGCGCTGTGCATTGAGCGGTGGATTATACGTTACACTCTGATTGGCTCCTTGCTCGCAAGCTACTAAGCTAAACGACAGTGAATCCCCATCAGGATCAAAAACGCCATGGTTGTAATTGAAGGTTTCCCCGACACAGATATAGGGAACAGGTACGTTGAGAAACTGTGGTGATGTATTACAATTAGGTCCGCTACTCCCCCCCGTATAGATAGTACTGGCCAGGTAAAATCCTTCATCATTTGAGCCAGTGGTAATATCTGAGTTTCGACAGCAACTGGACCATACAACGCTCCACTGATCACAATTAGAACCTGGAGGCACCACAAATATGCCTTGATATAGGTACTCCTCTACCCCGGCCGGAAGATTAGTAGCTGCACCTGAACATGGGCTGGGCCAGCCTGGACAAAGGGGTGTAATATCATTGCCTGACCCAGGTATGAGGCTTAATGAAATTGATTGCTGCCCACACGGACTCGAAATGGTTACGGTCTGGCTTGTTCCCAAACTAGCCCCCAGGCAGTCTCGATACAAGGCAAGGGTTATCAAAAAGGAGTCAGGTCCTATACACTCATAGGTGGCGTTACCGCCCATAATATGGGTGGCCTTTGCATTTTGCTGCGGTAAAAACAAAAAGACAAAAAAAGCGGGGAGGATGATTTTTGTAAACCACTTATACATAGGCAGATTTCCGACTGTACAACAATGCACGGCAAGTTAACAAAAACGTAAGAATTACCGGATAGCGATTTATTCTGCATGTCTTTCAGTAGGCGCATCTACATTTCCCTTTGGTATGGCCTCAATCAATTGCTGAGTATAAGGCTGCTTAGGGTCATGATAGATTTCATAACCGGGGCCCATTTCAACTATGCGCCCTTCCTGCATCACAGCAATTCTGTCGGCCATGAAATAGACCACCGACAGATCATGGGAAATGAAGATGTAGGTAAGGTTGTAGGTTTGCTGCAAGTCAAGTAGTAGATTAAGCACCTGCGCCTGAACGGATACGTCCAAGGCAGAAACCGATTCATCGCATATAATAAACCGTGGCTGTAAGGCGAGGGCCCGGGCGATGCATATTCGCTGTCGCTGTCCACCGGAAAATTCGTGTGGGTACCGGTCGTAATGCTCCGGGCGCAGCCCGACCTGCTCTAATAATTGAATCGTTTGTTGCTTCCGCTTATCGGCAGTGCCGTGCAACCCGTGTACCGCCATGGGTTCCTGAATGGCTTTGCCTATGGGCATCCGGGGATTTAAAGAACTGTAAGGATCCTGAAAGATGATTTGCACCTGTTTCCTTAAAGCTCGTAATGCTGACCCCTCGGCAGCTAACACATCCTGCCCATTAAAAGTGATGGAGCCACTTGTAGCAGGAAGCAACCGCATGATGGTGCGCCCCAGGGTTGTCTTGCCACAACCTGACTCGCCTACCAAACCCAGCGTCTCACCAGGATAAACATCAAAGGAAACGTCTTGTACGGCTTTCACAAACGATTTTGGTTGGCCTAGCCATGTCTTTTCTTTAGGAAACCAGGTATTCAGTCCTGAAACGGATAAAATGGGGGCATTCTCCTGTAATTTGGTTAGGCGTTGTTGTGCCTGTACCTTACTTATCGTGGAAGTGTGTATCGAGTTGTTTTTTTCGGACCAGGCGCCATCCTTGCTCACCTCCATAAAATCACTCACCGTAGGCAATCGCTCCACTCGAGCCGATAGTGGTGGCCGGCAAGCCAGTAAACCTTTCGTGTAGGGATGCTGGGGCTGCTTAAATAGGGCTGACACGGTTCCCTGTTCTACTATTTGTCCTTGGTACATGACCAGCACACGGTCAGCGATATCGCCTATTACCCCCAGGTCATGGGTAATGAAAAGAATAGCCGCCTGTACTTCGTCTTTCAATTCCTGCAACAATTCCAGGATGGCCTTCTGCACCGTCACATCCAAGGCAGTTGTAGGCTCATCGGCAATCAGTAACCTCGGCTGGCAGCTAAGTGCCATGGCAATCATTACCCGCTGTTTTTGCCCACCAGAGAGCTCATGGGGATAGCTCTTGTACATCCGCTCGGGGTCCGGCAAACGAACCTGTTTAAACAGTTCCAGCACACGCGCTTTCGCTGCGGTGGCGCCCATTTTCTCGTGCACACGAATGGCCTCAGCCACCTGATAGCCACAAGTAAAGACGGGGTTGAGACTGGTCATCGGTTCCTGAAAGATCATGGCCATCTCTTTTCCCCGGTATTGGCGTAGTTGTCTTGGCGGCAATTGCGTTAGGTCAACTTCTCCTCCTTGCTGTTGCCACAAAACCCGTCCGTCATCAATTTGACCATTGGGTGGCAGCAATCCCATAATGGAAAGTGAAGTAACCGATTTACCGGAGCCCGACTCCCCTACCACGCCCACTGTCTCACCCGGTTGAATATGGAAAGAAATATCACGAACGGCAGCCTGTTGGTGTTTACCTGCTCCAAAGCTTACCGAAAGATGCTCAACCGACAATAAAGGTGTTGCCATGGCGTGCAAATTAGCAAATCGCAGGCTCGTCTGTAGGAAAAGTTATCATCCACATTACTCCGCAAATAGATTGCGGTCAGGCATGCTACCTTAGCAAAAAACAGGCATTATGGGTGCATCTGTATACAAAGCTTCTGCCGGTGCAGGCAAAACCTACTTGCTGGTACAGCACTACCTGGCCTACGTACTGCAACCGCATCACCGCTTCGATCAGGCGCTGGCAGTCACGTTTACCAACAAGGCAGCCGGTGAGATGAAAGCCCGCATCATGGATATGCTGCACCAACTGGCCGAAGGACAGGCCGAGGAGGTCTATGTACAACAACTACAGGCCATCATGGCAGGCAAACCTGACTATCGCACGTTGACCAATGAGGCGATACAACGGCAAGCCAAAAATGTACGGGCAGATATTTTGCATCGCTACGCACAGTTTGCCGTTGGTACCATTGACGCTTTTTTTCAACGTATCCTGCGTTCATTCGCGCAAGAACTGAATGTATCGGTCAACTACAACCTTGAGCTGGACACTGAATCGGTGTTGCGTGAGATCACCGAAAGACTGTTGGACCAACTCACCGATAACGAAGAGCTTGCCCATTGGCTATTGGCTTTTATGGAGGAAAAGTTAGCGGAAGGCAAAAGCTGGAACCTCGAGAAGGACCTGCTTGATTTTAGCTGGAATCTCCTACACCCCAAGTTTCAATCGCTAATGCTGTCTAGCCATCAAGAGGGAGAATCGATACGGTCGATCATGTCTGATTTGAAAAAGGAATTGTGGAAGATTCGTCAGCAATTCGAGACAGCGATGCAAGCAATAAGTCGCGAAGGGATTCAATTGCTACAACAGCATGGCTTATCGGTTCAGGATGGATATTTCAAGGACAAGGGGCCGCTCAACTACCTGTATAAAATCCAGGAAGGCCAATACGAATACGGCACTCGCGTAAATCAGGTCAGACAAGGCGACTTCACGGTATTTGGTAAAAACCCAAAAGACAGTAAAGCCCAATTAGCTCCTGCACTAGATAAGATAATAGCAGAGGCAGCCGATTATTTTGATGATCACTACATCGATTATCAATCGGCAGGGTTGGCCTTGCCCTACCTCAACCAACTGGGCATGCTGACTGATATGGCCACCCTCTTAAACACTTATCGGGATGAAGAGGAGGTCGTACTGATTGACGATACCAATCGCCTGTTAGCGAGTATAACAGCAGAGACCGACACCCCATTCCTATATGAAAAAGTAGGGCAACAATATACTTTCTACCTGCTGGATGAATTTCAGGACACCAGCGATCGTCAATGGCGCAATTTTTTACCCTTATTGTCCAATGCGCTCGCCTCCGGGGATGAAGTGTTGGTGGTTGGAGATATCAAGCAGTCCATTTATCGCTGGCGGGGTGGCAACATGGAGTTGCTTCGTGAAAATTGGCCCCAATCATTTAGTGCTTACCCCAACTTCATTGATACGCCCATCACTACCAACTGGCGAAGTTTACCCGCCATTGTGCATTTCAACAACGCCTTGTTTACCCAATTGCCTAAAGCCGTAGCTACTGGTGAAAGGGCCCATTTCAATACAGTGCCCGCTTTTGCGGAGCTATTTGCCGATGTACAGCAGCAACCCATGCGAAAAACCGACCGGGAAGGCTTTGTGCAGGTGGATATGGTCCCCTTTGATAAAGAGACAGATGAAGAGGACAACTGGCGGCAAGCGCTGCTCTCCCTTCTACCAGAACAGATTGATTCCATACTTAAGGATGGTTATAACGGTAGAGATATCTGTTTCCTGGTAGACACCAATGCAGATGGCGCCTTGCTGGCGCAGTTCTTAAGTCAGCATGGGTATGATGTAATCTCCCAGGATTCGCTTCTACTGGGTAATTCCACGGCTGTACAACTGGTGGTGCAGACACTGCAGTGGATGCAACAGCCGGATGAACCTTTGCTTAAGAGCCAGTTGCTGCATACTTTTTTACAATGGCAGCAGGCTACCATGGCAGATCGCCAACAATTGCTACAGAGAGGCGACACGCTTCAGCTTTCTGATATACCCAGCTTCCCAAAGTCCATTTACACCCATCAAAAACAGTGGCTCAACCTCCCCCTCTATGACCTTGTGGAGCATATCATCCAAGCCTTTGGATTGGATCAACAGGGTGATGCTTTCATCGTGCAGTTTCAGGATAAGGTGCTTGCCTTTGCGCAGGAACAATCACAAGTTGTAACGGCCTTCCTGGAATAGTGGAGCGATAAAGGAATTCAAGAACCCTTACATACCACCGCCACCACCGATGCTATGCAGATCATGACGATTCACAAGGCAAAAGGGCTGCAGTTTCCGGTGGTGATGATTCCCCTGCTGCACCTGAACCTGGAGCCCAAAATAGCCCCGCTCCTGTGGGTAGACACCCCGCCACAATCGCCCTATAAGCAGATACCGTTTTTACCGATTCGCTACAGGAAACCTAAGGGGACTACCTATTTTGACGACACCTTCAAAGAAGAACAAGTACTTAGCGCAGCCGATCAACTGAACAAATGGTATGTAGCTTTCACCCGGGCAGCCGACCGGCTGTATGTGCAGGCTCCGGTCCCTAAAAGTAAGGCCCCTGACAGTACATCTCTCCTTAGTACAATACTCAAGAGTGAAGCCCAAATTGATGGCGTGGCATTTGCCAAATACTGGATAGAGGATCGGGGACGGTTCCAATTTGGAACGCCAACACCTCTGCACAACCAGAAGGAAGAGCCCCCTACAGCTACAGTTTCCGCTAGCGCCAGAACACCCTGGCACCACCGGTTTTCACTGCGAGCCTCAGATCGTACGATCCAGCAACAGGAACGGTACACCGAAAATGCACAATTGCATAAGGGCCGCATCATCCACGAGTGGCTCTCACGACTGGATCATATGCATGAAGCCCCTACGGTTTTGCGTGAGCTCATCCAGGAAGGTTGGTGCAGCG
>CAJXXO010000113.1 GCA_913062655.1 uncultured Bacteroidota bacterium
CCGCCATATTTTGGCAATTCGAATACCCGCTCATATTTGCCGAGAAAAACTTCAAATTGCTCCCTCTGATTAGCGTCATTCCCACCGGCTAAATGCAAGCCTGTTTTCATCCAGGATTTGTTGGCGATGGTTTGTACGGGGCTACGTTGGTTGGCCTCCAGGGCTTTTACTTTGTCGAGGTAAATACCTACCTGGCCGCCATTGCGTGCCGCCAACCGGCCAATGGCAATTTTTGGCGTGTAAGCGCTTTTCCTGGTGGTGAGCATCAGGTCTGAGCCCGGGTGGCCGTAGGTAGGCACTAAGGTTTGCCGGTACCTTGTACTGTTGGTCCTCCCCTGTTGGTATTCTATGGCTCTACCCATGAGGAAGACATGCTCCGGAGTAGCAGCAAAAGAGTCTACGGCAAAGTTGATGGCGTGCTTGATCGCCAAGGAATGCTTGGGAATACCATAGCTAAATTGATCATAGAGCACATTGACGTCCATAGGTACTACCGCATGTCCACCCCCATTTATTGATGACCTGTAGTTGATATATTGCGCAATCCAATCATTGCCTTGCCCATCATCACGCAGCGCGGGATGGTAGATCAGCAAATAATCCCCTTGCGAAGCTGGTGTGGTAAAGTCGTAAAAGGTCACCTCCTCGAGGGTGCTGATCGACTGTATTTGCGGTTGAGCCGTCACAAAAAGATCGGCACTATCGGTTTGAAAGTAGGTCAGCCGATACTGTACGCTACTGCCTGCCACTTTGCCGAGCATGCGCTGCCCATTAGCCAGGTCGACCAGGATCGGCTCCTGTCCCTGATGGTCGAAATTGTCCATTTCGAAATAGGTGGTCGATCCGGTAGTACCTTTCAGGGTGAAGCGAAATTGATTGGCGTTATTGAAATCAAAGTTTCTGGGATAGTCCACCCGAACGAAACCCACTGCATTGCGGTCGCTTCCACCGGTACCCAGTGCCTCGTACAAAAAAGCATCGGGGGTACCATTGTTGTTAAACAGACTGAGGTTTACCTGCCGCTGCAGTGTGGTAGACCTTTCCCCCCAGAAAACCGTATCGCCCAGCACGTTGCCATTTAAAGACCAGCGTACCCGGTGCTGCGGCTCGAAAAAGGAAGCAAAACGAGTAGACACCGTAGCCTGCTGCACCGGACCGGCCGTATAGATGCCCGGAACAGCTACAGCAGCCGTCTGATTGGATTTATTGAAGTCATTACGAAGAAAACCCTCCCCGGCAAGGAAGTTGGAATTGTAAAGGTACTGGCCACTGGCAGAATAACTCTCACCGGCTTGCCATTCATTGTGGTACTCCTGCACCAAGGTGTGCATGAAATAGTTTTCCTTGGCAGGTGGGTTGCTCACATTGTTGGGTACCTGCTGTAGACGCAAGTGTTGCTCTCCAGGCTGGCTATTCCAGGTGAGAAAATAGCCAATAGTATCATTGAAATTGCTGTAATAGGGATTGGTCTGGTGTGCTGGTGTGGGATACATGCGGGTATCGAGCCAACCATCGTTGCCGTAGGCATAAAACTCGATGAAATCATTCAGGTCAAAACTGCCATCTGCCTCGCCATCAATATAAATGGGCACCTGTTCACCCCGGGCGAATACTTGAATGTCGCGTGGATCTACATTCGTGATCGATAGACCAGCTTGCTGCAGGGCGTCTGCCAGCGTACTGTGTGACAATCTATATAGCCCTTCCTGGCTGATCTTTATCTTGAAGGTCGGGTTTGGATTATCGAAATCAATCCACTCATGGCCATACGGCTGCGCGTAGAGCGAAAGACTGGCAAGTAGAAGCAAGAAAAAGTGGCTACCATATTTGGCAAGGCGACCCATGGCTATTGTGTTGATCGATTAAAATCGAGTCGCAGGGAGAATACATGGGAGTATAAGGCCTGCGACTGGTTACCGATATCGGTATACGCATAGTCGATCATTATGTTTTTAATCTTGAGCCCCACGCCCAAATTGGGTTGAAAGGTGGTAATCTCCTCCGTACCCGTCTCGGACAACGCCCGTTGAAAGTTGCCAATACCTGTGCGTAGGAAGATGAATTGATTGTAATCAAACTCCAGCCCCAGCCGTGGGTCTATGCTGAAAGGGTTGGCGCTGATAAGAACATTTCTACGGCCATCTGTGGTGAATTCCAGGTTCAGCTCCGCCATCAGGCCGAACTGCTCATTAAACTGCTTGTGATAAGCCGCCCCACCAATGACTCTCGGCAAGGTCAACTCATAGGAGTTTTCGGGTATCACATTGTTCGTTACGGCAAAGATGGCTTCCTCTTCCTCCGTAAAATTGAATGACCAGGCATTGAAGGTGGTGGTAATATCACGCGCCATCAGTCCAAAGCGCCAATCGCCTTTTTCCATCTGCGCGCCAAGGTCAATTCCGAATCCCCAGGCATTGGCAAAGCCCCCTGCCGTGCGGTGAATGACCTTCACATTACCACCTATCTGCAGATTGTTCCACTCAATGGGTTGGGCATAACTAAACATAAAGGCATAGTCTGCCACGGAGAAGGAGGTTACATTATCGTAGTTGATGGTACCATCCGGCTCGATCAAAAAGAGGGTATTTGGGATATCATCTACAGCAAAGCGGATCATAGACAAACCGATGGTGCGGTCCTTTTTCTTCGAAGGCAAGGCAATGCTTCCATAGTCGTACTTTGCGATGCCGGCAAAATATTCCGAGTGCATTAGGCCCACCTGAAAGTCGCTGTTCACCTGTGTCAAGCCGGCCGGATTCCAGTAACCGGCTGTCACGTCAGCTACCGAGGCCACAGTGGCATTACCCATGCCAAGGGCACGTGCACTCACCCCGATAGCAAGGAACTCATTGCTGTACTTCCGCGCCTGGCCCATTGCGGCCGTGGTGAGCAAACAACCCAATGTAAAAAGGATGAGGGATCTAAAAATCATGTAACCAGATGGTTTTCAATGGCTTCAAAAATAGCATCCGCATCTTTGGCAATCGTCTGTTCCATGTCATCAATACGGTGCATAAGTCGGGATTTGTACGGTTCTGCAAACAGTTGCAACCCTACTCGGTGCGCTACCCGATCTAACGCAAAGAGTAATCGACTGTTGTCGGTATACTCATAGAGATAGGCCGACTCCACAAAACGTTGCAAGAACTGCCAAGATTGTGGTTCAAACTTTTCCCACCCTTTATATCGAAAAAATGCCGTTAAAGTTGCCCTATCCACTCTACTCAGCGACTCGTACAATTGTCCCAGCAGGTCAGGCTTTCGTCTGATCATCACCCGATCCAGCAACATCTCCAGCAGAACATGGGTAAAAAAGTAACGATACTGATGCCGGCCGGGTAATCCCAACTCATCCCACACTTGCTTCAGCACCACCTCGTGCTCATGAAACCATGCGGAGGCATGGAAATACCGGTCGGTGGCGACATGTAGCGCTATCCCTGACTGCAGGTTGGTAAGTGCTTCAGGCATAGGGTCGACATGCTTGTGTGAGAGGCGCAGCGACTTATCGATGATCCGCAGAAAATCGGGCCATAGCTTTCCCAGTGTTTTATCAGGGTTTCCATAATCCCCGCCAATCAGAAAATGGGAGAAGAAATTCATTCCACAATTTACACTTTCCCCCCTAGCCGGGTTTTACAGAGGGGTTATCTTTGTCCGAAATTTTTACCGAATTATGGATTTTATTGCAGAGTTACGCTGGCGAGGATTATTCTACGATATGATTCCGGGTACGGAGGAATACCTCCAGAAGCATCCCGCTAAAGGATACATCGGCTTTGATCCAACGGCACCTTCATTAGGCATTGGCAATCTCGTGCAGATTATCATCCTGCGTCACTTTCAACGGGCGGGGCATACGCCCGTGGCGGTGATTGGTGGGGCCACCGGCATGATTGGCGACCCGAGTGGAAAGTCTGCGGAGCGTAATCTGCTGGACACCGAGCAGTTAGCCATCAACCAGGAGAAGGTCAAAAGCCAACTGGAGAAGCTCCTGGACTTTGAGGAAGGCCCCAACAAGGCTATCATGGTCAACAATTACGATTGGTTTAAAGACATCAACGTACTGGACTTTCTGCGCGATGTGGGCAAGCACCTCACCATCAGCTATATGATGGCCAAAGATTCGGTCAAAAATCGCCTGGAGTCTGGCATTTCATTTACCGAATTCAGCTACCAACTCTTGCAGGGCTACGATTTTTATCATCTGTACAACACCCTGGACTGCCGCGTGCAGCTAGGTGGCTCAGATCAGTGGGGCAACTTAACAAGTGGGGTGGAGTTGATCCGCAGAATGGCCGGTGGAGAAGCCTATGCCGTTACCTCACCGCTGGTGACCAAGACCGATGGCACTAAGTTTGGCAAGTCGGAGGAGGGCAATATCTACCTCTCACCCGATATGACCTCTCCCTATAAATTTTACCAGTTCTGGCTGAATGTCAGCGATGACGATGCGGCAAAATTCATCAAGATCTTCACCTTTTTGGAGCAGCAGGAAATCGAGGGGCTGATCGAAGACCACCAGGCAGCGCCCCATCAGCGGTTGCTCCAAAATCGTCTGGCCGACTACGTTACCACCATGGTGCATGATGAGGCAGCGCTGCAATCCGCAAAGAATGCCAGTCAGATTCTATTTGGCAAGTCCACCAAAGAATCATTGCTGACATTATCTGAAGAGGAGATCCTAGAGATATTTGAGGGTGTACCCAAATTTGAGATTGCCAGGGATCAGTTAGGCCATGGTATGGGCCTGCTTGACCTGGTAGCTGATCAAACGGGCATCTTCAAATCCAAAGGAGAGGCGCGCAGACTCATGAAGGATAATGGCGTAAGACTCAACAAAGAAGTAGTGCGTGACCAGGAGTATGAGGTAACCACAAGCGATCTGCTGAAGGATAAATACCTGCTGGTACAGCGCGGCAAGAAGAATTACTTTCTGGTGGAGGCTACCTAAAGAGCTGTCGCATACCGGAAGCCTTTAGGAGGGATTCTGCATACTCCTGCTCGGGATCGCTGTCCCAGGTAATGGCTCCACCCGTCTGGTAGGAAAGGTAACCTGCGCTTTGCCGGTATTGCAGGCTACGGATCACCACATTGAAATCGAAGTTACCGTGCGGGTCAATATAGCCAACGGCACCACTGTAAAGGCCACGTTTACTTTTCTCATATCGCTCAATCAGTTCCATGGCCATCACTTTGGGCGCTCCCGTCATGCTACCCATCGGGAAAGCATTCCGGATGGCCGTTGCCAGCGGTATCTCATCACGCAAGGTGGCCGTGACAGTGCTGATCATCTGATGCACGCTTGGAAAACGATAAATACCAAACAACTCAGGAACTTCTACCGTACCGGTGACCGCACTTCGCGCTAGATCATTTCGTACCAGATCCACGATCATGACATTCTCTGCCCGCTCTTTTTCATTGTTCAGCAGGGCCCGGGCCAGCTTTTCATCTTCTTCCGGGGTGGCCCCTCTACCGGTGGTTCCTTTGATAGGCTGCGATATCAGTTGCCGCGCTCGCTTGGCCAGAAACCTTTCGGGACTCTGGCACAACAGGTATCGACTGTCAAACCGCACAAAGGCCGCAAAAGGTGTATTGCCCCGTTCATCAAAAGCCTGAAACAGGGAGAACGGATCGAGCATTACCGGCTTTGCATACCACTCCTGGGTAAAATTGACCTCGTACACATCCCCGGCCGCAATGTGCTCCTGCAATTGCCTTACGCTGCTCAGGTAGTAGTCTTTGTCCATCCGTTGGTGAAATGACACGGCAGGTGCTGTCCAGTTTTGGATATCCTGTGCCTGCTCAAGAGCTGACCAGATCGCAGCCGGATCGGGGCCCAGACTGGTAATCGTCAGTGTATCCCCTTGCAGGTATAGCACCACTTCGGGCACAAAGAAGCCGGCTTTGGGCCACCCCATGCCATCTACGTGATGGGAAACCAACTGCTCTACTTCATTCTTCAAGTCGTAGGTGAGATAGCCCATAATCCAATCGGAGTGGGCGTCATAAAAGTGTTGTAGGGCGGAGAAAGTATCGGCATGGTCGAGGGATAGATGGGCATGCACACCCGCTCCAATCAATACATCGAATCGATGGTAGGGGTCCTGTGCCTGACCATTGGAGTCGAGATAGACGAAATGATCGAAGGCTTGCAACCACTGTATGACACGCGGTTGCCACTGCGCCCAGTCCGGACAGGCGAAATGAGCGGTTTGCCTCATAATTGGATGAGCTGCTCTCGGTCCGGGCCGGTGCTCAACATACTGATGCGTACCTGGAGTCTGTCTTCCAAAAACCGCAGGTATTCCCTAAAAGCGGAAGGGAAATTGTCAGGTGTTGTATTTTTTTCCACTTCCTGCTGCCAGCCTGGAAATGATGTATATACCGGGTTGACAGTCGCCTTGCCAATATCGAATATCCAACGATCGGTTTCGACACCATCTATGGCATAGGCAGTAGCTGCCCGAATGGTTTCAAATGCATTCAGGACATCAATCTTGGTGATAGCCAGTTGCGTTACCCCGCTCAGCATAATGGTGTATTGCAAGGCCGGTAGATCGATCCATCCACAGCGCCTGGGTCGCCCGGTGGTGGCCCCATATTCACCGCCAACATCCCGTAAGCGCTGGCCTTCGTCATTGTCGAGCTCTGTAGGGAATGGTCCACTACCCACACGGGTACAGTAGGCTTTTGTGATACCAATCACTTCCCGAATATGTTTAGGCTGCAGCCCCAGCCCGGTAAGTACACCCGCTGTGATGGTGTTGGAGGAGGTGACATAGGGATAGGTGCCATAGTCAATATCCAACATAGAGCCCTGCGCACCCTCGGCCAGAATCGCCTTGCCCTGTTGCAATTGATCATTGATGAAGTACTCCCCATCAACAATATTCAAAGTGCGAAGGAAGTCAATGCCCGCCCACCAGGCTTCTTCCATAGCTTCGAGGTCGTAATCGTAATCATATAGCCGAAGCAGTTCGAGGTGCTTCTCTTTTAGCGTATGGTACTGCGCTTTAAAGTCAGGCTGAAGAATATTTCCCACACGCAGCCCATTGCGGCCGGTTTTATCCATATACGTTGGCCCTATACCACGAAGCGTACTGCCAATTTTGGCTTTTCCTTTAGCCGCTTCCGAAGCTGCATCCAGCACTTTGTGGGTAGGTAGGATGAGATGGGCCTTTTTGGCTATGTAAAGCTTTTCCTCCACCGCCACGCCATGGGTGCGTACGGTGTCCACCTCCTTTTGCAAAGTAGTCGGATCAATGACTACTCCGTTGCCAATGAGGTTGATAGGACGGTCGTGAAAGATACCGGAAGGGATGGTGTGGAGCACCAGTTTTTTGCCGTCAAAAACCAGTGTGTGACCGGCATTCGGACCGCCTTGAAAGCGAGCTACCACATCGTATTGTGGTGCGAGGACATCAACGATTTTCCCTTTGCCTTCATCGCCCCACTGTGCGCCAATAATTACTGTTACAGGCATTCGTTTATCCTTGCTTCCCGAAATATATATTGTCTGTTTAAGAAAATTTATCGCGCTAAATCGTCATGCAGTCATGTGCAGACACAATTCAGGGACACATCGCAGCGTCCCTGTCCGTGTATTCTTATCAGCACGATTCGACTATACCACAGGCGGCATAGTTTGTAATGTGTCCGATGAAATCAGGTTGCATCCGGCAGTGGATTTTCAAGACCCAGGTAATGCCCCATCTGCGGGACTAAATCCGTCAGATAATTCACGCCCTGCGCGAATGACTCACGCGCATCACCAATCACCACAAGCGGCACATCGTGT
>CAJXXO010000114.1 GCA_913062655.1 uncultured Bacteroidota bacterium
ATTTTCCCGCACATTGGGTCCAAAAATAAAATCCCCATCCACACCCAACAACCAGTTGCTTCGTGTCTTATACAAAAAGGCTCCGCCTACATTGGCATGAAAACCAAACCGATCGGCAAAGTCGCCCGCTGGGAAAAAGGTGCCACCATGAATCTCAAGAATGGGCAACTGTACCGGCCTTTTTTCCTGGTCGGCAGGCTGTGCCAGAAGGGCAGAAGGGATGAAGAAAAGCAGTAGGCTTGACCAGGCAATTTGTCTAAAGTAGTGACCTATGTTTGCGGTAAGCATGCACATTTCATTTTAGATTTGACCAGCCGTGTAATACTTCCCCGAAAGATGTGCCGTTTTCCATGGACTGCCGTCTGAAAAGGGACCTGTGAATGGCTATCTTTGCGCGGTAAAAATACAGGAATTGATGAGAAAAATTCAGATGGTGGACCTCGCCACGCAGTACCAGCACATGAAGCCAGAGGTGGACGAGGCGCTCCAGGCGGTAATTGATAGTTGTGGTTTTATAAATGGCGGTCCGGTGAAGGATTTCGCCCGGGAGTTGGCCGATTATCTTCAGGTACATCATGTTACTCCGTGTGGAAACGGTACCGATGCGCTGCAAATTGCGTTGATGGCCCTGGACGTGCAGCCTGGCGATGAGGTCATAACTACGCCTTTTACCTTTGTGAGCACCGCTGAGGTAATTGCTTTGTTGCAGCTAAAACCCGTATTTGTCGATATACAATCCGATACATTCAATATTGACGTGAAGCAGATCGAATCGGTTATCACGCCAAAAACAAAAGCCATCATCCCCGTGCACTTGTTTGGGCAAGCGGCCGACATGGCCCCGCTGATGGAGCTGGCCCGGCAGCATAATATTGCCGTAATCGAGGACAATGCACAAGCTACTGGCGGACGGTACACCTTCCCCGATGGTACCGAAAAAATGTTGGGCAGCATAGGCGACATTGGTTGCACCAGTTTTTACCCTACCAAAAACCTCGGTGGGTACGGTGATGGCGGAGCACTTTCGGCCAATGACGAAAACCTGGCCCATGCCATACACTTAATTGCCAACCATGGCTCCGATCGCAAATACTACTACGATGCAATTGGGGTAAACTCCCGCTTAGACACGCTGCAAGCCGCCATCTTGCGCGCTAAGCTCAAGCGATTGGATGCGTATAATGCCAACAGACGAAAAGCGGCTGATCAATATGATGCTTTGTTTGCTGAAAACCCGGCATTAACTACCCCTTACCGGGCTCCATATGCTTACCATGTATTCCATCAGTATACCCTGCGCATAGTTGATAAGCGGGATGATCTGCAACAATACTTGCGGGAACACGATATTCCCAGCATGATTTACTATCCGGTACCGTTGCACATCAGTAAGGCTTATGCTAAGTATGGATACCAACCGGGGGACTTTCCGGTTTCAGAGCAGATGGCCAAGGAGGTTATCTCGTTGCCCATGCACTCAGAGCTGGATGAAGAACAGATTCATTACATCGCAGAAACCGTACAATCCTTTACTAATTCCAAATTATAATCGATGAATATTGCAGTAGTAGGCACCGGCTATGTTGGGCTGGTCACCGGGACCTGTTTTGCGGAAACCGGCAATCATGTGATTTGTGTGGACATTGATGCCGCCAAAGTGCAGAAGATGAAGAATGGTGAGGTACCAATTTATGAGCCTCATCTGGATGTATTGTTTGAGCGCAATATTCGTCAGGGGCGGCTGCAATTTACCACCGATCTAAAAGAAGCAGTAGACCAATCGCAGATCATCTTTCTGGCCCTGCCAACACCACCCGGTGAAGATGGCTCGGCTGATCTGTCGTATGTATTGCAAGTGGCCGATCAGTTGGGGAAGATGATTGAAGAATATAAGATCATCATCGATAAGAGCACCGTACCTGTAGGTACTGCAGAAAAGGTGCACGCTGCTGTAGCCAAGCACGCCACAGTAGACTTTGATATCGTATCCAACCCTGAGTTTCTCCGTGAGGGTTTTGCGGTGGACGACTTTATGAAACCCGACCGGGTGGTGATCGGCACCTCATCGGATAAAGCACGCGAGATATTGGATGACCTGTACAAGCCCTTTGTCAGACAGGGCAATCCCATCATTTTCATGGATGAAAAGTCAGCAGAACTGACCAAATATGCGGCCAACTCTTTTTTGGCTACTAAGATTACTTTCATGAATGAGGTCGCCAATTTTTGCGAGAAAGTAGGCGCAGATGTAGATAAGGTACGCGTAGGTATTGGCTCGGATACCCGTATCGGTAGGCGTTTTCTGTTTCCTGGTATAGGTTTTGGCGGCAGTTGCTTTCCCAAAGATGTGCAGGCCCTGGTAAAAAGTGGTAACGAATATGGCTACCACTTTGAAATCATCAACAAGGTACTGGAAGTCAATGATAAACAGCGGGTGCTATTATTCGATAAGGTGATGGACTACTACGGGGGCCACTTACAAGGGAAAACCTTTGCGCTATGGGGGCTGGCTTTCAAGCCGGATACAGACGACATTCGTGAGGCACCGGCCCTGTATTTGATCAAAAAGCTGGTGGATGCCGGAGCCAAAGTAGTGGCTTATGATCCGGAAGCGATGGAGAACGTGCAGCAGCAAATAGGGGATGTAATCACCTATGCGGAGGATGAATACAGCGCCCTGGAAGGTGCTGATGCCTTATTGATTGCCACAGAGTGGTCGGTATTTCGCTCGCCAGCATTTGATAAAATGGCTGATAGCCTGAAAGAGAAGGTTATTTTTGACGGTAGAAACCTGTACGATCTGGAGGATATGAAGGCACAAGGCTTCTATTATTCCAGTATCGGTAGGGCTGTCGTTCATCCGTAAAAGCTGACTATGAAGCGCGTACTCATCACCGGTGCTGCTGGTTTTCTCGGCTCTCATCTCTGTGATCGATTCATGGAGGAAGGGTATGAGGTAATCGGTATGGACAACCTTATTACAGGCAACCTTAAAAATATCGAGCACCTTTTTCCATTAGAGCGCTTCAGCTTCTATCACCACGATGTATCCAAGTTCGTCCACGTGTCGGGTGAGTTGGATTATATCCTCCATTTCGCTTCCCCTGCGAGTCCTATCGATTACCTGAAGATTCCCATTCAGACACTCAAGGTGGGAGCGATGGGAACCCATAATCTACTCGGACTGGCCAAGGAGAAAAATGCCCGCATCCTGGTGGCTTCAACTTCGGAGGTCTATGGTGATCCGATGGTGCATCCACAGACCGAAGACTACTGGGGCAATGTGAACCCTATCGGTCCACGAGGGGTATATGACGAAGCCAAGCGATTCCAGGAAGCCATTACCATGGCGTACCACCGCTTTCATGGCCTGGAAACTCGTATTGTGCGGATATTCAATACCTATGGCCCCCGAATGCGCCTCAATGACGGTAGGGTATTACCGGCCTTTATTGGCCAGGCCTTGCGAGGGGAAGACTTGACCGTATTTGGCGATGGTACACAAACCCGTTCTTTCTGTTTTGTGGATGACTTGATCGAGGGTATCTACCGCTTGTTAATGAGCGATTATGTAGAGCCGGTAAATGTGGGCAATCCGGACGAAATATCTATCCGCGACTTCGCAGAGGAAATTATCAAATTGACTGGTACAGATCAGAAAGTGATATATCAACCACTGCCCCAGGATGACCCGATGCAACGGCAGCCGGACATAACCCGGGCCAGAGAGGTGTTGGGCTGGGCGCCTAAGGTGAGCCGGGCTGAGGGTTTGAAGGTCACCTATGCCTATTTTAAAAGCCTTTCCGAGGACGATTTATACAAAGTAGAACACAAGAGTTTCGATGACTACATCAAGCGATAATACCTATTTTGCCCATCCCACCGCAGTGGTAGATGAGGGCGCGGAGATCGGAGCCGGCACCAAAATCTGGCACTTCTGTCATATTATGTCTTCTGCCAAGATTGGGTCGCGGTGTAATTTTGGTCAAAATGTGATGGTGGCTAACGATGTGATACTCGGCAACAATGTGAAAGTGCAAAATAATGTCTCCATTTACACCGGTGTGGTATGCGAAGATGACGTGTTTCTCGGCCCGTCCATGGTATTTACCAATGTGGTAAATCCCCGCAGTCATGTGAATAGAAGAGGCCAATACACAAAAACAACGGTGAAGCGAGGCGCCTCCATTGGCGCTAATGCTACTATAGTTTGCGGCCATGATATTGGTGAATTTGCCTTCATTGGTGCAGGAACGGTGGTAACCAAAGATGTACCCCCCTATGCCCTGATGGTTGGCAATCCGGCCCGGCAGATCGGTTGGATGAGTGAATACGGCCACCGGTTGTACTTTGACGAGACAGGTACAGCCGTGTGTCCGGAAAGCCAGGAACGCTATCAACTAGTTGATAATCAAGTGAAAAAGATACCTCAATGATTGCATCCTTATTACAAAAAGATACCAAGTTGGCCGTGATAGGCCTGGGATATGTAGGTTTACCTATAGCGTTGGAATTTGCCCGAAAGATCAGCGTGATCGGTTTTGACATCAATGCAGACCGGGTGGCGCAGATGAAAAAAGGCATCGATCCTAGTCAGGAGCTGGAGTCAGCAGCCTTTGAAGGTTGTGATATTCACTTTACTGCTGATCCGGCTGACCTGGCAGAGGCCACCTTCTTTATTGTAGCTGTACCTACTCCGGTAGACAAACACAATGTACCTAACCTGAAGCCCCTTTTAGGCGCTTCTGAGACGGTTGGGAAGGTGCTGAAGAAGGGCGATTATGTGGTCTATGAGTCTACCGTTTACCCGGGTTGTACGGAAGAGGATTGTATTCCGGTACTGGAGCAGGAGTCCGGGCTCAAGTTTGTTGAAGATTTCAAAGTAGGCTACTCTCCAGAGCGCATAAATCCCGGAGATAAAGAGCACACCCTCTCTCGCATAATTAAGGTAGTATCGGGGTGCGATGATGAATCATTGGAGATTATTGCCAAGACCTATGAAATTGTGGTGGAAGCGGGTGTCCATCGCGCACCGGCCATCAAAGTGGCAGAAGCCGCCAAGATCATTGAAAATACACAGCGCGATCTCAACATCGCCTTGATGAACGAACTTTCAAAAATATTTGACCTGCTCGACATCAATACCTTCGATGTATTGGAGGCCGCAGGTACCAAATGGAATTTCCTGCGCTTCTTCCCCGGATTGGTGGGGGGGCACTGCATCGGAGTCGATCCCTATTACCTGACTTACAAGGCTAGTGCCTTGGGCTACGACCCAGAGGTTATCTTGAGCGGTAGACGTATAAATGACGATATGTCTTCCTATGTGGCCAAAAAAGTGGTGCAAAAACTGATCAAGTCTGACAAACACCTCAAAGCGGCTAAAGTCCTGGTGATGGGTACGACCTTCAAGGAGAATGTAAGCGATATCCGAAACAGTAAAGTAGCCGACCTGGTCCATGAGCTCAAAAACTACAGCCTCACCGTAGATGTAGTTGATGCCTACGCGAATAGCGAAGAAGTATACGAAGAGTATGGGTATACCTTGAAAGAGGAGCCGGGCAAAGGGTATGATGCCATCATTGTGGCAGTAAATCATGCTCCATATCTTGAGATGGAGGAGGATTATTTCAAAGCCATCGGCAACGGTGATACCTTATTTGTCGACATTAAAGGTGTATTTAAAAATAAAATCCATAACCTAGAGTACTGGTCGCTATAGAAAACACAACCCCATGGCAAAACATAAGTTGTTGATTACCGGTGGAGCCGGCTTTATTGGATCACACGTTGTTCGTCTGTTTGTCAATGCCTATCCTGACTACGACATTGTAAATCTGGATAAATTGACGTATGCCGGTAACCTGGAGAACCTGAAGGATATTGAGAATAAGCCCAACTATCGCTTTATTAAGGGCGACATCACGGATGGAGACTTTATACAAAATCTTTTTGCCAGTGAGCATTTCGATGGCGTAATTCACTTAGCCGCAGAATCGCACGTTGATCGTTCTATTTCCAATCCTTTGGCATTTGTGGTCACGAATGTGGTAGGCACCGTCAATCTACTCAACGCGGCTTTGGCCCATTGGAAAGATGACCTTAGCCAAAAACGTTTTTACCATGTCTCTACCGATGAGGTATATGGTTCCCTTGGCGATACAGGACTATTCACCGAGACCACCCCATACGACCCCAAAAGCCCTTATTCAGCATCCAAAGCCAGCAGCGATCACTTTGTGCGGGCCTATCACAATACCTATGGACTGAATGTGGTGCTGAGCAATTGTTCCAACAATTACGGGCCTCACCAATTCCCAGAGAAATTGATACCGCTGTTTATCAATAACATCAAGCACAATAAGCCTTTGCCCGTCTATGGCGATGGCAAATACACCCGGGATTGGTTGTGGGTAGAAGACCATGCAACTGCAATTGATGTGGTATATCACAAAGGACGTATTGGGGAAACTTACAATGTTGGTGGCTTCAACGAATGGCAGAATATTGACCTGATTAAGGTGCTCTGCAAGACCATGGATGAAAAGCTGGGCAGAGAAACGGGCAGCAGCGAGAAGCTGATCACCTATGTCAAAGATCGGGCGGGGCACGATAGGCGGTACGCAATCGATGCTACCAAAATCAACCAAGAATTAGGCTGGGCACCCTCTTTACAGTTTGAAGAAGGCATAGCCAAGACAGTAGACTGGTACCTGGCCAACGAGGAATGGCTGGATCACGTTACTTCGGGGGCATACCAACAGTATTACGAACAGCAATACGACCAACGCTAGCCCCATGTATGAAGTCCCACAACATCATCAATCGCTGTCGAACAAGCACATCGTGGTTACCGGTGGAGCCGGTTTTATTGGCTCTAACCTAGTAGAATACCTGGTAAAGCATGATGCAGGACAAATAACCATAGTCGACAACCTGGCTACCGGTTTTACGACCAACATTGCACCATTCCTGGAAGCTCCCAATGTTTCTTTCCTACAGGGTGATATTCGAGATGAAGAGGTTTGCCGGCAAGCTTGTCAGGGAGCGGATTGGATATGCCACCAGGCCGCTATGGGCAGTGTTCCACGATCTATCAAGGACCCCTTAACGACCAATGGGGTAAACGTAACTGGGTTCATCAATATGCTCAATGCCGCGCGTGAAGCCGGTGTCAGCCGATTTGTGTATGCCAGCTCCTCTTCTGTGTATGGCGATGAACCCAACCTGCCCAAGGTAGAAGAAAAAGTGGGACAACCCTTATCGCCTTACGCAGTAAGCAAGAAGACCAACGAATTGTACGCTGAGGTTTTTGCTGATATCTACGGTATGTCGATTATCGGGCTGCGCTATTTCAACATCTTTGGACCCCGCCAGGATCCAAAGGGCGCTTATGCGGCTGTGATCCCCCTTTTTATTGACGGCTTGATGCACCACAAAACAGTGTACATCAATGGCGATGGCTCCAATAGTCGAGACTTTACCTTCGTAGAAAATGCAGTACAGGCAAATGTGAAAGCACTGACACAACCACGATTTTCCGGCCATGAGGTGCTCAATATTGCCGTAAGCGAGCGTTTTACGGTACTTGAGTTGTACGAGACTATCCGTCAATTGATGGGCAAAGATGCTGAGCCGACTTTCCGCGAAGAACGGGCGGGAGATATCCCACATTCATTGGCGGATATTTCTAAAGCGCAGCAGGTGATCGGCTATGCGCCTACGGTGAAGTTTAAAGAA
>CAJXXO010000115.1 GCA_913062655.1 uncultured Bacteroidota bacterium
AAAAGGGTTTTAGAATCCTCCCAGAGCTTCTCGGTGCGCGCGCCACGTCCACCAGGCTTTGGTGCGCCCCATCTGCCAGGGGCACATTTCCTACATAAGCTTTTACGGCACCGGTAGCTACTTCGGCTACCACAATGGACAGATTATGAATCTCCTGACCGGCTAAATGCCGCTGATGGCGCTCTCCTATTTTCTCCACCTCCGTCTGCCAACCTTGCTTCAGTGTGGTAGTAAACCGGTTTTGGCCGGGATATCGCTTTGCTAAATGATACATGAGGTAGGAGGCTTGCTGCGGTAACGGCTTCGGGCGCCCGGGCAACGGCTCCGCCAGGACTAATGACAGATTGTCAATAGACGATTGATCCTTTGCGGCCAAACGCTGTATCAAGCGATCACGCTTACGCTGTAATGGTGTGGTGTTTCTCCCGGGATGGAGCAGTCCAGGTGCATTGGGCAGAACGGCCAGGCAAGCAGCCTCCGCCCACGACAAAAAGGCCGGTGGCTTTTGAAAATACCGCCACGAAGCCGCTTCCAACCCAACTACATTGCCACCAAAAGGCGCATGGGCCGCATACAATGCTACAATTTCCTGCTTCGACAACCGGGCTTCCAGGTGCCAGGCCCACAACATTTCAATTCCCTTTTCCGCTACCGTACGCGGTTGGTGGCCACGCGCCAGTCGGGCCAACTGCATGGACAGTGTACTGCCGCCACTTTCAATAGTACCGGATCGTAGATTTTGCCATGAGGCGCGAAGTAGTGCCACCGGATCTACCCCGTTATGGTTGAAAAACCGTTGATCCTCGAAGGTGATCAACGCTTCTACAAACCGAGGTGACACGCTATCTTGCCTGGGAAAACGCCACTGCTCATCAGCGGCAATATGGGCACTCAGTAGCTGACCTGCTTCGTCTTCCAGCACCAGTGAGTAGGGAACGGCAAACCATCGTTCTGGCACCCGCACCCACCAAATGGCCAATGCAAGACACCATAACCCAACTGCAAAGAGATATCCTTGTCCCTGTCGTCTGGTCATGGTTATTTGCGTGCCGTCTCCTCTCCCGGCTGCACGACTTGCACCCACTGCCCAGCCTGCCTTGCCACCACATCTCGATCGTACATAGCCTCCACCGAGACACCCGGATGAAAGAAGGTGCCCTTGTAGGTAGCATTTACCGTATACCGGAATGTCTTGGCCTTCCTGGGCAGGAGATCAAAATAGGTAAGGACGCGGTCATCCCGGATATCCTGGTAGTCGTAACGGTCATTCGTACCCTGTATCTCAAAATCATCTAGCCGGCTACTGGTAATCTCCCAACCCGCTGGCACGATGTGGGTCAATGCCAGATTGTAGAAGGTACTATTGCGGTTACCAGAATGGGAAATGGTCACCTCTGCAACCAGATCTGTTCCTTGTGCCACTAAAGCCGGGTCTACCTTATCACCGTTTCTATTGCGGTATACCAACTCCACAGAAATATTTTCCGATCTGGGCTCTACCTCACCCAAGGGCGGTTGACCCGATTGGTATACGGTTACATGCAAGGGTTGAAATGCCGTGTTTTCAAAGCTAAATGAGCCTGCTTCCTCTGCATCAGGCAGGTCTCGCTGCCAAACCAGTTGTTCGGTGGCCGTATTGGTGGAAGTCCCTTGCCAGGCATAGGTAAATGCGTGCTCTCCGGCTTCTTCGGGTCGGGCATACTGTGCCAACGCTATCAGGCTGTAGGCAGTAGTCTGTGTGCTATACCACTGCTCCTGCATCAATTGGCCGGAGATCTCCGTGGCTAGTTGTTCTGCCTTTTGTTTGAGCCCCAACACAGCCATACACTCCAGAATAATCGCCTTATCCCGCAAGGCCGACCCATAGGTCCGATGGTAGGCATGTGTCAGCACCTGCGTACGCAAGTTTGCGGTCAGGGTCAGTGCAGCTGCTCGTTGCCCGGCATAGGCATAGGCTGCCGCTAATCGCCATGCTGCGACATTGGATAATTGAGGTTGCTCTCGCAATAAATTCATGGCACCCAACTCCGGTTCACCGGCCAAGGCCAAAGTGTACAATCGATAGGCCTGAATTAACTGACTGCTGTATCCGTAATGGCTGCCCTCCTGCTCCGGGGTCCAGCGGGTGGCCAATTGACGTTGATAGTCGAGCCAACCGTTTAGGAAATCGTAAGGCAGGGCGTAGCCTCGTTCTTTGGCCAGCAGCATGAAGTGTCCGGCATAGGTGGTACTCCAGTCATCAATGGTATTCATACCGGGCCAATAGGATAAGCCTCCATTGGCTTGTTGAAAGCTGGCCAACTTCGCCACGGCTACTTTGATGTTCCGCTGGATTTCTTCTTCCCGCTCCGGAGAAAGATCCAAAAGATCGGTCAAGAACAATTGTGGGAATATCCTTGACGTGGTCTGTTCTACACAACCATGCGGATAACGAATCAGGTAGCCCAACCGACTGGACAAGTTAAGGGGTGGAATGACGGAGACTTCCAACAGCGCCTCATTGGTCCCGGAAATTCCGATGGGAGCCAAATTGGCGGTCATCGTTTCGCCCGGCTGTAGTACCTGGTACCGTTCGGCTGTGACGACAGGGTTGGGGTTGCGAATGGGTATAGTGATCGTCTGGCGGGCTTGTTCGGCTCCGCTCTTAGCTTCGATGGTGATCGAACCGCCACCGGTAGCTTCTTTCACTTTGATGTCAAACGGCACCAATTGGTCGCCCGGCTGGGCAAAAGCAACGGTTTTACGCGCACTGCCTATCACTTCCAGGTTATCGCTTACCGAGATTGCCACTTGCGCCTCTTTCACTTGCTCTTCCATCGCAAAAACGCTAACCGGCACTTCGATCTGCTCTGTTGGACTCAATACCCGCGGAGCGGTGGCCAGCACCATGAGCGGTTTTTTCACCTGAACTGACTGCTCCACCTTACCATAAGCCTCCGCTTCACCGGCAGCCACTACCATTACCCGAACAGCGCCTACGTAAGAGGGGATATCCACCTCATGCGTAGCTTTTTGGCCTGCCGCCAAGGTAAAGGGCCCCAGAAAACGAACCATTGGTGTAAACCGGTTGGTACGCTTGTTAGGCGCAGTAGCCGCCAACGCTGCATCTCCGCCAATACTCAACAACTGCTCCAATGTGCCGCCAAATGCGCCCAGCACATGGTCGTAGACATCGTAGGTGCGAACCCCGAGTGCTTCGCGGGCATAAAAGTGGGCCCATGGATCCGGGGTAGCAAAGCGAGTCAGGTCCAGTAACCCTTCATCGACTACCGCGAGTGTATAGCGCATGGACCGGTTATGGGCTTCTCCAACCGTAACGGTAGCGGTCGTTTCAGGCCGCCAGGTGGTGGCTGTTTCCAAGGTCGGCTCCAAATGTGTGTCCGGGTCTTCCACCAACAGGGGCAATGCGCCATACAACCTTATCGGCACGTCATTTTGGGTTTGCTGATGTGGCTGAATCAGGGTTACAAAAGCATACACATTGGGCGCCATTTCCGCTGTAGCCGGGATATCAACTACCGTCTGCTCTGCATCGGTATCTACCCAAAACTGGCGTACCACACGCTGGCCACTCTCCAGGCTGATCCACGCTCGTCCCCCTTCGCTGGAAGGGATGGTTAGTCGCATATCCTCTCCTACCGCATATTTTTCCTTATCGGCTGTAAAGCGCAATATGGCAGCACCGCCCGGACGCTCTCGTTGCCCTCTACCGGCCCATCCCGGCCAGTCGATGAAAACGGTTTTACCTGTA
Organism: uncultured Bacteroidota bacterium; assembly: GCA_913062655.1. Lineage (GTDB taxonomy): Bacteria > Bacteroidota > Bacteroidia > Chitinophagales > S012-47 > CAJXXO01. The sequence goes on from CAJXXO010000115.1 coordinate 3,752, forward strand.
GTGTGTCCACCTACCGCATCTTTCACCCGGATCAGGTAATTGCCCCAACTTGGGAAATTGACCTGCAAATCCCAGGTGGCCTCACCCGCTGCATTGGTGGTAACGGTTGCCGTTTGCATGGGTGACACATATCTCCTGCTGATGTAACTGGCCAACTGCTGCTCATCTGCCTGATTCCACCACCAGCTAAAATTGATTTGATACAATTCGACTTCCAATTCACGATTCGGTACCGGTTTTCCTTTTGGATTGACGGTGACCAGTTGCACTTTATGGACCGTATCGGTCAGTAGCATACCCCGGGCGCGATCACCGGGAGGTGTTTTAATTCCCACATATACATTGAAGGGATCGAACGCTTTCGACAGTCGATCGACACTGAAAGCCCCACTAGGCTCGTAGACACGGGTTTTGAACGCGGCTTGTAGCCGGCCCGGAGGAGTGCGTTCGGTGCTTACATCCAAGGCCAACTGTGCTTCTCCTTCTGCATTTAGACGGCCCTCAGCAATGATCTGCGGTGAGGCATAGAAATCGTTGGCCGGGTCCAAAAAACGAAAGGCCTTGTAGGTCGGGAAAGTCATACTTCCTGTCGGCCTTAGCTGCAGCTCTATATCGTATTGTAATCCGCCTGCTGATGCCCCGTGCAACCACTGACTAAACAAGGTGGCCGGTACCGGCTCACCCACCTCCCGAATGGTGGCCATATCAGGCTCCAACCGAACTTTAAGCCGGTTGGGCTTTATGGTTTCTACTTTTATGCGTTTGCTAAATGTGGCCCCTCCTGCTTTCACCTGTGCGGTCCAGTTGCCGGTTGGCGCCTCTGCGGCCGTAGCAAACCGCAGATCGTAGTGCCCTCTTGCAGCCGGTGTGTGCACCGTTTTCTGTACCGTTTGCCCTTTGGGGTTGGTCAATTGGAAGGTGACCGGATAGTTGTCGGGTAATCGATTGCCTTTGTCCTCTAACATTAGTTGCAGGAAAACGGAATCACCCGGTCGCCATACCCCTCGCTCTGCATACAGAAAACCCTTTAATCCGTCTTTGGGGGTTACACCTCCCACATCAAGTCGGCTTACAGACAGGGCTGAACCGTCCTGCAGTTTTAGGTAGCCTTTTTCCCCTCCTTTTTCTGCCACCAAAACAAAGGGTTCTGCCTTCAATTGTGTTTTAGCCTGTCCCCTGTTGTCCGTTTGTAAATGCGCAATGGATTGCTGCTGAAAGTTATAGACATGAATACTGGCATTGGATATCGGCTCGGTAGTTACCAGATCGGTTACCGATACGATCAACGCGCCATCATTGGAACGCTTGGCCACCAAACCCAGGTTGGAAGCCAGTACATTTCGGCCGACAAAACGGTCCCGATTGTAGTAGGCGGCTTTGCACGGATCGTCCCGGTCCGACCAGGAAAAGTCCTCTCCAAAATAAGTCTCATAGTAGTACCAATTGCTGTAATACCGTTGCTGGAAATTGTCCCAATTGTCCTCCATGTAGGGCATGGGTTGCTTGGGATCTTCCGGTGCTGCGTCAGTGCCACAACCGAAGACAGAATAACTGGGCCGGAAGCTGAGCCCAATATGGTAAATAGCCCCTGGTTCTGTACGAATGATCTCCTCCAACTGAATACCATATCGCATCCACTGGTGGAGGTCGGTGGGATTGGTAGGTTCCAACTGAATGGTCTCAAAGGCCACTGGCCGGCCGACCCGTTGAATCTGGTCCTGTTCATCCAGTGTGTTATTTTGCAAAAACTGCAGGACATTGTTTTCATAGATTTTGATAACGGTCACATCCACTGCGTTCAAATTGACCGCTTCAAAGGGAAAGACCAGTCCGTCCGTATTGGGCATAATCACTCCATTACCCACTAGCCGTACCGCGGGCTTGATCTCTTGAAAGACGACCTGCTCTGCAAAGCCTTTCCCCAAACTGCGGCCATTGATGTCGCGTACTGCTGCATCTATGGTCACATTGAAATTACCAACGGCTCTTCCTGTGGGATAGAGGTAAACCAGGTTGGCTTCCTGCTCGAGTTGGATGGATTGCCCTTCCAGACGGATCAATCCGGCTAGCGATTGCTCCTGGTCAAGCGGGTCGGAAAATTCCAATGTGATACGTTGCTCCGGCTCCTGCTGCACCCGCACTTTTTCGATGCTGAAGGTGCGCATACCCGGAATGAGCACTAGTTTTTCGCCTTCCTGAGCGCCAATGTCGCTGCCATCCCAGATCAACAAGAGGTCCTGCGGATCTTCTGTTCGTATGAGTTGGGTGATTTCGAAGTGGTGGGTCTTGCGGTCGCCTTCGTGGGTCCACTGGATGGGCTGTGGTTGTTTTTCAAGTGAAGCGGTAAACAGTTGCTCCAACACCGAATCGGCTACCACATCTGCTGTATACACGGTACCGCGAAGGGTTTTCTCTTTGGATTGCTGGGCCGGTTCGCTTACCAGGGCCTCAATATGCAGCGCAATGTGTTGCTGGATGGTTTTGAAATTGAAGGAAAAAGCGTCCAGGCTGTCGGGCACCTGCATTACCCCACCCAGGTCGAAGGTGGCTTTGTAAAGGGTGTTGCCGGGTAAGTGTTCATCAGGCTGGAAGCGAATGGTGTTGGCATCTGCGTAAATAGCGGTACCTGCTATGGAAGGGGTAAAGGAGAACAGCGCCTTCGCCACCGGCTCGCCAATCTGCCCTTCCTCCGCAATAGCAGAGGTGAGCTCTACCTCGATGGCCGATGCTGTAGAAATGGTTCCCGAGGTGTAGCCGGCTATGTAAGGGAGAAAAGAGGGGTTGAACTTTGCGATGCCGGGGGTTTGCTGACAGCCGGGCAACAACGCCAATAGCAGCGCCCAGCCCGCCAGCCATAGAATAGCCAGTGGTTTCATACAATTTGGTTTGGGTCATACGTAAGATACGCAAATGCCTGCAGATGAGCGTATCCTGTTATTGAATGCTAATGATTTTCAATTCTACCCGCTGGTTCTTCTTCCGGCCCTGCAGGGTGCTGTTGTCGGCAATTGGTGCGGTTTTGCCATACCCTTTCCAGGTGAGTCGCGACTGCGGAATGCCCTGCTCTATAAAATAGTCGTACACCCGCTTGGCACGCGCATCTGACAGTTCGTTGCAGAAGGCATGACTCGGCAAGCCATTGGTGTGTCCGCCAATTTCCACTGCTATGCCAGGATTCTCTTCCAAAAAGCTGACCACTTTATCCAGCTCCTCATAACTCTCTTGCAACAGGAATGACTTGTTCGCGCGGAAATAAAGGTTGTTGATGCGAATAACCTGGCCCTCTTTCAGTGGCACCATCTCAATGTCATCGGTCATCTCCATGTAGTCGGGAGCATTGTGGGCGGCCTCCAATTGGTCTTGAATATCCTGAGACACCTCCTCTTTCAGCGCTTCTTCGTCCAGCGCTGGAATCGCATTCTTTCGCAGCTCCGCTTCCAGGCTTCTATCGATGGTTTGCTCCAACTCTTCAGGGCTCATCTTGGGCAATGCTTCGGGCGTCACTTGCCGGGTTACCTCCTCATATACCGCTTCTTTCAGATCCCGTTTGGCTGCTTCCTGCTCATCCGACTCGTCAAAGTCAACGTACAGGTCCTCGTCAATAGGTGGCTTTTCCCTGGTCTGCTTTACCGGGTAATAGCCGGGCACTTCCGCCACCACTTCAAAGTCATCCTCCATGGGTAGGACCAGGCCAAACTTACCTTTCACCTTCCGTTGCTCTTCTTTGGGGGCTTCCTGCCGCAAGGCATCCGTCTTCGTATACCGCAAGGTCACCTCTAGCGGCTTTTTAGTGATGGCATCAATAAACTGTCCCTTGAGCAAAGCTACCGGCTTAGGGCGCACCTCCGGTGGTAACTGAATGCGAAACAGGTCGGCCCCACCAAACTGTCCATTGCTGGACGAAAAGTACGCATAATCGCCCTTGGCAGGGATGGTGTAGTTGTACTCATTCTGTGGGGAGTTGATTTTTGGGCCGTTTTCTAGCAC
>CAJXXO010000116.1 GCA_913062655.1 uncultured Bacteroidota bacterium
TTTTTAATGGCCATAAAGGGATAAGGTTTAGTTGAAAGTTCAACGTTCAATGTTCAATGTTCAATGTTCAAAGTTCAGTGTTCAGTGTTCAGTGTTCAGTGTTCAGTGTTCAGTGTTCAGTGTTGAAAGTTGGGTTTAATGAAGGGTCAAATATAGGAGGTGGTTTTTCTTCTACCAATGACCTTTATCGCTATTGAACCAAATTCCGGGAGCCACTGTTTTTCGACTACTTTTAGTCATTTACTAATTTTACCAACCACCGATAACCACAATTTCATATGCTTCATATCTCTGACCGTGCGAAACAAGAAGTAGACAAGCTCCTGAAAAAAGATGGCTTGGATGACTCCTATTTTGTGCGCGTGAGCGTAGTGGCCGGAGGCTGTAGTGGTATGACTTACGAGATGAAGTTTGACAACACGTCACAGCCCGATGATGAGGTGTTTGAAGACAATGGCATGAAGATCGTCAGTGACCCGGCCAGTGTTTTATATCTCTTTGGTACCACCCTTGAGTTTTCTGAGGGTTTGAACGGACAGGGTTTCTACTTTAACAATCCTAACGCCTCCCGCACCTGTGGCTGTGGGGAGAGCTTCTCGCTCTGATCAAGAGCGTTCATCTGTCAAGGGTATATCGTAGTACAATGCTATGGCATTCGCTTGCTCCATGATGTTGGAGGCATTATTGCTTTGCATGATCAACAACATATTGTCGCTTTCCTCGAAGGCCAGCAATGCAATGGTCATAGACCTACTCGAAGCGGATTTCATCAGCACAAACTGTCCCCCATCACGCAGGGCTTTTTCCCGTATGGCTATGAATTCCGGTGTGCCGAAAGCCTTTTTAGTACCAACACGAAAACCAAAAGGACCTTGTCGCTGGGTGTAGGTCCGGTGCTCAAAGTCAATGCTGATCTCATTTCTCCAAGTGTAGGTCACAAACATAATAATGGCGAAGCATGCAGGAATGACAACTGCTCCATTTAGCAAGCCGACTATGACTATGAGCCCACCGACCAAGGTCACTGCGCCCTTTACGGTATCCGGTACCGGACTGCCCAGGTCATAGATTTGTTTGGTGATGAGGTTTGAGTCGAGCATCATATATCAGTAGCTTAGCTCAAAATAATAATTCCTTCAACCTTTACCTGCGCTATTCGTTGCGACTATCCCTAACTTTGTAGATACGTGGAGAATTTGGCGCAGGTACTGGACGTATTTGCCCAGGATGCCCGCACTCAACAGGTGGTCGATCACCTGCAAAGCAACGACCCCGTCAAGCTTCAACTTAATGGGTTGGCCGGGTCAAGTGAGGCATTTGTGGCAGCTACGGTGTTTCGACAGACAAACTTCAATCACATCTTTATCCTGGAGGACAAAGATGCGGCTGCCTATTTCCAAAACGATCTGGCCCACCTCCTCGATAAGAAGGACATTTTCTACTTCCCGGACTCCTTCAAACGCCCGGGGCACTTCGACCAGCTCAATACCAGCAACATTTTACTACGTACCGAATCGGTGAACCAATTCATCCGGGGGGAGACGCGCGGTGAAATTCTGGTGACCTACCCGGAGGCGTTGTTTGAAAAGGTGGTCAGCCGACATACGCTCGATGAGAATACGCTGCACATCAGCATGAACGAGCCGCTTGACATCGACTTCATGATCGATCTGCTGGTGACCTACGGCTTTGAGCGGGTAGACTTTGTGTACGAGCCCGGCCAATTCAGCATTCGTGGCGGTATCATCGATATCTTTTCCTTCGGCAATGAGCTGCCTTACCGGGTAGAGCTTTTCGACAACGAAGTAGAGTCGATCCGCACCTTCAATCCGGCCAATCAGCTCTCCAGCAAGAAGATCAAAAAGGTTACCATCATCCCCAACATTCAGACCCACTTTACCAGTGATCAGAAAGTGGATCTGTTTGAGTTGCTGAAAGCCAACACCTTGGTATGGGTGAAGGATATTCAGTTTGTAGCCGATGTGCTCAACAACCTGCAAGATAAAGCGGCAGACATCCTGGAGACGCTCGATAAGGAGCTTATGGATGAGCAGCACCCTTTCCGCACCGGCAATGGCGAGCTGCCCTACACACCGGGTGCGCGCTGGCTGAGTTACCTGGATCAGATGCCACTGCTGGAGCTGAATGACAAAGCGTACTTTCCGGTGGAGGCCGCCATTCATTACGAAGTGAAGCCGCAGCCGGCTTTCAACAAAAATTTCACCCTCCTCATCGAAGCGTGGGAAGCCAACCGGGATGCCGGGATCACCAATGTGCTGTTTGCCGAAAACCCCCGCCAGATCGAGCGCTTCTATCAGATATTTGAAGACCTGAAGGCAGAGGTGGAGTTCTTCCCCATTCCCAAGGCATTGCATGCCGGCTTCATCGACCTCGATCTCAACATTGGCATCTACACCGATCATCAGATATTCGACCGCTACCATAAGTACCACATCAAACAGGCCTTCTCCAAGAGCCAGGCGATCAGCCTGAAGGCGCTACGCGAGTTGGAGCCGGGCGACTTTGTGGTCCATGTCGATCATGGGGTGGGGGTTTTCAGTGGCCTGGAAAAAATCGAAGTGAATGGGCAGCTACAAGAGGCGGTCCGTCTGGTGTATCGCGACAATGACCTGCTGTATGTCAATATCAACTCGCTGCACAAGATCAGCAAGTTTAGCGGCAAGGATGGCAAACCCCCCAAGATCAACAAGCTGGGCAGTGATGCGTGGGAGAGCCTGAAGCGAAAGACGAAGAAGAAGGTTAAAGACATTGCGCAGGAGCTGATTGCGCTGTACGCCAAACGTAAGGCACAGCCCGGCCACGCCTATCCACCCGACAATTACCTGCAAACGGAATTGGAGGCGAGCTTTATCTACGAAGACACGCCCGATCAGGTGAAGGCGACCCACGATATCAAGCAGGATATGGAGTCGGACTCACCCATGGATCGTTTGATTTGTGGGGATGTGGGCTTTGGCAAAACGGAAGTAGCCATTCGTGCCGCCTTCAAGGCGGTTTGCGATAGCAAGCAAGTGGCGGTATTGGTGCCTACGACCATTCTGGCGATGCAGCACTACCGTACCTTCAGTGAGCGATTGAGTGAATTCCCCGTGACCATCGACTACATCAATCGCTTCAAGTCGACCAAGCAGAAGAAGGAGACCTTGCAAAAAGTGAAGGAAGGTAAGATTGACATCCTTATCGGTACGCACAGCATCATCGGTAAGACGGTGGAATTCAAAGACCTCGGGCTGATGATCGTAGATGAGGAGCAGAAGTTTGGCGTAGCGGCAAAAGAAAAACTGAAAGGCATCAAACTCAATGTCGATACACTTACGCTTACCGCCACCCCAATTCCTCGTACGCTGAAGTTTAGCCTCATGGGCGCCCGCGACCTGTCCATCATCAGCACCCCTCCGCCCAATCGCCAACCGATCAATACCGAGTTGCATGTATTCAATGATGAGGTATTACGGGATGCCTTGTATCATGAATATTACCGGGGTGGACAAGTCTTTTTCATCCACAACCGGGTGAAAGACATTCAAGAGGTGGCCGCCATGCTGAAGCGGTTGTGTCCTGAGCTGAGCATTGGTGTGGCACATGGTCAGATGGAGGGCAAGGAGCTGGAAGATCACATGCTCAAGTTCATCGATCAGGAGTACGATGTGCTGGTAAGCACCAACATCATTGAGACGGGTCTGGACATTCCCAATGCCAATACCATCATCATCAATAATGCCCACCACTTTGGCCTGAGTGACCTCCACCAGCTCCGTGGCCGGGTGGGGCGGAGCAACAAAAAGGCCTTTTGTTACCTCTTTACGCCTCCCTTATCCGCCCTCACCCAAGATGCGCGCAAGCGATTGAAGACCATCGCTCGCTTTGCCGATCTGGGCTCCGGATTCAACATCGCCATGCAGGATATGGACATCCGGGGTGCGGGCAATTTGCTGGGGGGCGAACAGAGTGGTTTTGTGGCGGAGATCGGTTTTGAGCTCTATCACAAGATATTGGACGAGGCGATCCAGGAATTGAAAGAAACGGAGTTCAAGGACCTCTTCAAGAAGCAGCTCAAAGAAAAGGATGTCTTCGTGAATGACACCACCTTGGATACGGACATCGAGATGCTGATCCCCGATCGATATGTCACCAATATCAATGAGCGGTTGAGTCTGTACACAGAGTTGAACAACATCAAGAGCGAGAAGGGCTTATTGGAATTTCGCGAGAAACTGGAGGACCGATTCGGTCCCATTCCATCGGCTACAGATGAGTTGATCGATGCCATCCGTCTGCAGTGGGCGGCCCAAAAGCTGGGCTTTGAAAAAATGTTGTTCAAAAACCGCACCCTTAAGTGCTTCTTCATCAGCAACCAGAGTTCTGCCTTCTACGAGTCGGAGCGATTTACCCGCATATTAGCCTATATCCAGGAGCATCCTGAGCGCTGTGAGCTCAAGCAGACACCCCGCTACCTGATTTTGACCTTCCGCAAGGTGCAGAATATGGACCAGGCGAAATTTCTGCTCAATCAGATCGTGACCTACGCCAAAGAACCGGTCGCCTGATAGCGAGCCCAGCTTCCAAATGACATTTATCATTGGGTTCGGCAGGGGTTACCTGTAGTTTTAGGCAAAACACCAACACCCATGACAGCAGCAAAAATGACCAGTGTAGTGCGGGATATCATGTCCGATGATGTCGTCAAGGTAACCCCTACCACCTCTCTCGTAGAGGCGAAGAAACTATTCGATAAGTATAAAATTCGTCATGCGCCAGTAGTGCGGCAGAGCAAACTGGTGGGCATTGTAAGTCTCACGGACATACAGCGGTTGAGCTTTGGCGATACCTATGGCGATGGTGAGGGAGACATTGACCGCGCATTGGCCGATATGCTTACGGTAGGCCAGGTAATGAATTACAAGCCGGTAACGGTTACACCAGACGACAGTGTAAAGCTAGTAGCTGAATTATTGACCAAGGCAGAATTTCACGCACTTCCGGTAGTGGACGGGGATAAGCTGGTGGGCATTGTCACCACCACCGACATCATCAAGTCCATGCTGACCCTTCTTTAGAGGCAAGGCCTAACATCCTCGGGGCCGGTACTGTGTAGCTGTACCTGCTCCGCCTTGTCCCGATCATTGAAGATCAGTATCAGTGAGCCGTATTCCCGTGCATACACTTGTACGCGTTTGCCATCTTCCGTAAAGGTGCGTACCGGCTCTCCATAGTATTTACTCGCCTCCTGCGTACCCAGGCTGATGGCAGGGGCAGAAGGACGTCCGCGGAAGTTATCATATAGAATCAATGCATCTTTGGCGGGCAAGAAGGCAAAGCCATGCTCACGATAGATTTGCATAGTGCCACAGGTGAAGGTGGTATCTCTTGTATGGCAGGGAAACTGCGCCTTGAAGGAAAGCGGGTCTTTCGACAAGGCAAAGCCTTCAATGGTACCTTTCTCCATATCCACCTCAATGGTTTCACAATTCGGGATACGGGCTTTTTGGGTGGTGGTAGACTTGCTGCCCCCACAGGCCATCATTACCCCACTCAACACCATCACAAAAAGTACACTACGCATAGGTCAGATTTTAAACAAAAATAGGTATCCAATCGCACACCGGACAACGAATGCCGTATTTACCCGCAGTAGTGACACAGGTCATAGAAATAAAGACAGTAGCCACCTAGCTTCGATGTAACAAACATTACACATCTCACAAAAACCTACCGCCATGCACACCGCAGTGATTTATAACAATGACCTGAAGTACGATCATGCTCGTTGGGAAAATGAGCTCGACTTTTACAAAAAAGAGATTGGCATTTTTGAAGAGCACTTGGGCGACCTGCTGCAACGTGACCTTGACACAGCCAAGCTGGCCAAAATTGAGCAGTTTCAAAACCAGTTTATCCGCCACAAAGAGGTAGTAGATGAGCTGAAGCATGACATTCACCTCTATGAGGACGATCTCACCGGCCTTGGCCACAATGATACGCTACCCGATCCTGCTATTCACATGCCCAAGCACCAGGAAATGGCACAACGCATTCACAATTTCCATAGGCTCTATATGGATCTGCGTCAGTCGTTCCACACGTTTCTGGCCAACTTACTACACTAACAGGCTGCAAAGCAACTGGCCAAACAGCCCCTGCTTGTCGGGGGCTGTTAGTTGTTAAAACAACAATCGATGACTTAAGTCACTGGTGTTGTGCCGGTTGAACTTTTAGTTTTACCCTGCCTGAATTCGTCCCTTTGATTATTGAAGATTAAAACTGGAAACTATGGACCAGGTACAGGTGGCATTGGACTACTTCCATGCGGATCACCTACGATGGAGAAATGAGCTGGAATTCGCGAAGCAGGAGTTGTCCATATTCGACCATAGACTGGAAGAAGTGGTAACGCAGACGAATGATAAAGAAACCTTGGCTGAGGTAGAACATTTTCAAAATCAATTCATTCGCGAGCGTGAAGTGATAGATGAGTTGCTACACACAGTAGGACTGGAAGAGCAGTTGATCGCCAATATGGCCAGGGAAGCAACTACGGCTGTAGAGCAATTCGATATGACCCGACACCTGGAGGTGGCCAACGAGATGATTACCTTCAGCCGGCTGTATGCGGATTTACGCTATACCTTTAACAAGTTCCTGATGCGTAGGATCAAGGGCGCTATCATCTCTATGGGCCCCAGCAGCAACTAAGCCCACACCTTAGTCCCTTCTGTACAATTCTTACAGATATCAATCTCACTCCTGGAGCGTAGTACAGCAGCGCGGAAGTGATGGTAGGCATCGCTTTGCCATACTTCTTTAAAGGTGATCTCCTGGAGGTCGCCCAGCTGGTGCGTAGCATCTTTATCGAAGCAGCAGGGCACTACCTTGCCATCCCAGGTGATCACGCAGGAGTGCCACAATTTCCAGCAGTGGTTGAGTAATCGGTTCTTGATCGACCAGGTGCCATCTGCATTTTCCCGATAGCGTGAATATTTATCGAGGGTAGGGATCAGCTCATTGCCTTGCTCATAGTCATATACCTGTGCCGTTTTCAGGCGTACTTCATCTACCCCGATTTCTTTTCCCAGTTGTTGTACTTCTGCAATCTGGTGCTCATTCGGTCGAACCACCAAAAACTGAAAGATGAGGTGTGGCGTCCGGGAGCGCAGCTTTTTCTTCCAGGTTACGATGTTGCGCGTGCCTTCCAACACCTTGTCCAATTTTCCTCCGACCCGATAAGATTGATAGGTCTCCTGCGTAGTACCATCAATAGAGATGATCATACGATCCAAACCGCTCTCCACGGTTTTGCGAGCTTGCTCATCATCCAGGAAATGAGCATTGGTGGAGGTGGCGGTGTAGATGCCTTTGCGGTGGGCATAGTGCACCATGTCCAGGAAATTGCGATTCAGGTACGGCTCTCCCTGGAAATAAAAGATCAGATACGTAAGTGTTGGCGCCAGCTCATCTATCGTACGTTCAAAGAAGTCGGGCTGTAGCATGCCAGTCGGGCGACTAAATGCCCGCAGTCCACTGGGGCACTCCGGGCAGCGGAGGTTGCAAGCAGTGGTCGGCTCTACGCTGAGGCTGATCGGCAGCCCCCACTGTGTGGGTTTTTTTGTGCTTTTGGAAAGGTAGTAAGACGACAATACCTGCGCGGCATTGTATAGGCGCTTAGGCGTGAGTTTGGTTAGGTAGTTCCATTGGTCGTG
>CAJXXO010000117.1 GCA_913062655.1 uncultured Bacteroidota bacterium
ATCACTTCGTTGATAATCTCCTGATAAGATTTTTTCTCTCTGTCAAGAAGCTGTTTACGCATTTTGTAATGTTCATCACCCAATCCCCTTAACAGACTAAAACTCATAAATATTAAGAGTAATGCAAAGGGTAACCCTGTAATAATCGAAGCGGTTTGTAAGGCGCTAAGTCCTCCGCCAATAAGTAAAACAGCAGCCACAGCACCTTCGGTTACTGCCCAAAAAATCCGCTGAGCAACAGGTGCATCCAGTTTGCCTCCGGCGGTAAGACTATCAACAACCAATGAACCTGAGTCGGAAGAAGTAACAAAGAAAACAGTGACCAAAATGATACCGATTATGGTGCCGATAAAGGAGAGCGGGTATTGTTCCAGCATCACAAATAGGGCGATGGAGATGTTTTCGTTTACCGCCTCTGCAAGCTGTCCCATATTATTGAGCTCCAGGTGTAGGGCTGATCCGCCAAATACGGACATCCAAACAAAGGTAAGCAAGGAAGGTACCAACAATACCCCTAAAATGAACTCCCGAACGGTCCGGCCTTTAGAGACGCGCGCAATGAACATGCCTACAAAGGGCGACCAGGAGATCCACCACGCCCAATAGAATACGGTCCAATTGTGCTGCCACACGCCACCGGTATAAGACTCCGTCCACGTGCCTACGCGAATGATATCCTGTACGTACGCCCCCACATTCTGGATAAAGCTGTCTAACAAGAATATTGTAGGACCTATAAAAAGCATAAAAATGAGAAAGACCAATGCCAACCGCATGTTGAATTCGCTCAACACACGTACCCCTTTGTCGATACCCAAAACCACAGAAACCGTGGCCATGAGTGTGATGCCAATAATCAAGGCCACCTGCATCAAGGTTGAATTGGGCGTGTCAAACAAGTGGTGAAGCCCTGAAGCAATCTGTTGCACACCAAAGCCTAATGAGGTAGCTAAGCCAAAGAGGGTAGCGACTACGGCAATGATGTCTATTACGTTCCCGATGGGACCGTGGATTTTCGCGCCCAGAATAGGATGAAACACGGAGCGTATCGTCAAGGGTAACTTTCGGTTGAAGGCGAAGAAAGCCAACGATAACCCCACCACGGCATAAATGGCCCAGGCATGCATACCATAGTGGAGAAAGGTGAATTTCATGGCGTTACGGGCAGCTATATCCGCGGAGGCGACTTCCACCGGTGGATTGGAGTAGTGAATAATCGGTTCTGCTACACTAAAGAAAAGCAAGCCAATTCCCATGCCGGCAGAAAACAACATAGCAAACCAGGCAAAGAGGCTAAAATCCGGTGTTGCCTTTTGTCCACCCAGGCGGATCTTGCTCAATGGACTCAATACGAGGTAAAAGCAGAAGGCTAGAAAAGCATTGACCGCAAACACAAAGAACCAACCCCCATAGGCCGTCATGCCACCGGATACCTGCTCAAAGACACGCTCCATCGGGGCACCAATAAAAAAAGTCAGCCCGATAAACAGGAGAATGATGATCGCACTAGGGTAGAAGACAGGTGGATGCAAAGAGAAGTTGCGCTGAAAGAAGGCTTTCCACTTGGTCATAGGCGTGAAGTAAGTAAAAAGAGGTTATGCCCACAAGGACATAACCTCAACAATAGGTTGCTTATGCATGGTACGGGTTATTACTGTACCAGCCACATCCGGGCATTCTGGCTGTTCGAACCACCCAATGCCTCTACGGCAGACTGATAGTTGGCACTGTTCAAACTTTGTTCTTCACCCGGGTACAAGAAACGCATGGGCAACTGATCGTTATTCAGGTTTTCACAAGGAGCCGATAAGAAAGGAATCGCACCCCAATCTTCACCGGATTCCAGATACCAGCGTCTAACCTCGAAGTATGGCTCAAGGCCGGTAAAGAACAATGCGAGCCACTTCTGCTCCCAAATGTCCATTACTTCATTATACTGCACACCAGAGTTGTCGTAGAAATCGGCAAAGCTGCTCCAGTTGAATGGTGCCAGATCGACTTCGTAATACTCCATAGAAGCAGCAATACCATCACGATAGTGGGTTTCAATGTCGCCACTGATCCACCCTTTAGCTATGGCTTCGGCAATCAGAAACTCTACCTCAGCATAGGTCATAATGATGCCGTCTGCCTGACTCAATCCCAGCTCTTCGTATTGTACGAACTCAGGGTAGTTGTAGTATTGCACACCTAGGCGCGAACCTGTCTTCGGGCAATTGGCCGAGTTACTGCCATTTACTGCTCCGGAGAAAGTCGGATTGGTATAGTCATCATTATTCGGCCGTGCATACCGTAGCAGTCTAGGGTCATTGTAGCCATTCATTACGGTATAGGCATTTTCGCTCAAGGCTACCGCATCAAAGTCACCCGTTTTCAATGGAACCAGTGGAAATTCATTCGGAAAACCTTGCAAATATTCCAATACCGCATTGTCATCGTTACTGCTCATAATATTGCCGGTATTGTACACATCTGCAAACAACTGACCTGGATTTTGCAGCGCCCCGCTACCGGTCATGATCAGGCGAAGGTGCAATGAGTTGGCCAACTTAATCCACTTATCGGCATCGCCATTGTAGATCAGATCACCTGTGATCTGCCCGTCACCTTCCAGCAACTGCACCGCACGATCCAGTTCACTCAACAGGTCGGCATAGATATCAGGCTGTGGCGTGTAGCCGGGTGTGAATACATCTTCAGCTCCCTGAATCGCCTCGAAGTACGGAATACTACCATAGGCATTGGTCAATGTTGAGAATATCCACGAACGCATAGCAATGGCCACCCCTTGCATGGGCTCATTGCCTTGCTCTACAGAAATGCGCTCCATTGACTCAAGGTCGGTCAGGCTCTCATATAAGCCCTCCCAAACCGTAGGAAAAGCATTCCAATTGTAAGCATCTACCTCGGTACGGAGGGTCTTGGCGGTTAGTTGGCCTGCATTATTACCCAACAGAAAAGACTCTGTCACCATGGCATTGACACTCTGTCGTATAGAAGAGGCCAACAATACATCGGGTGATACTTCAGTCGGTTCGTTGGGGTTCAAGTTCATTTCTTCATACTCCTGGCAACCCGTCCACAGGAGGGTTGTCAGTAAGCTGAAGAGAAGCATGTGAATTTTATATTTCATAGGTCTTTATTTAAAGTCAGTAATCGGTGAATGACGCGGCTTAGAACTTCAGATTCACATTGATACCAAAGCTTCGCGTAGAAGGCAACTGTGTACTCTCAAAGCCATTCACGAAGATGCCGTTACGAATCGAGTAAGTCTCTGGATCGATAGTAGGCACATTGGTGAACAACAACAAGTTGCGTCCGATTAGAGATATACGAGCTCCGCGGATGTAATCAGAGTCTTCAAAGAGCTTATTGGGCAATGTATAGCCAATAGACAGCTCCCGAAGCTTGAAGTAAGTGGCATCATATGTGGCCGCTTCAATGTTGTCCCGGTTGAACCCATTACCATAGTAATTATAGAAGTATCCGGTATAGCCGGCACCTCCTGGTTCAACAGCCACATCATTCTCAGACAACTCCGTATCGTAGTTGATCTCACCGTCACCATTCAGGTCTTCCCACTTCAAGCCTGGTCCGACAACACCGCCTTCCTGCTCAAGGGTGTAAACCGGATCACCATTATCGTCATAATCTACACTGTACACGGTACGACCATCCAGGGTGCTGATCGGCAAATTAGGATCATCGTCATGGGTGATGGTACCACCTGTAGCATACAAGGCGTGTGAGCGCGCATAGATTCTACCACCGATCTGTCCGTCAAACAGGATGCCGATGTTGAAGTTGCCAATGGTAAAGGAATTGTAGATGCCTAAGCGAAGGTCTGGCTGGAAAGAACCGGCTGAAACCTTCTCTTCTGTGATCATAGGCAAACCATTCTGGTGAATGATCTCATTGGTCTCTGGGTGACGCTCAAATCCTAAACCATACAATTGACCCAGCAATTCACCTTCTTCCGCCACATACTCCAGGTCGGCTCCACCTTCGTCACCAGGGAATACATCTGCGATGATAGCATAACGGCCTGATTCAATCACATCGGGCAATTCCTCCACGATGGCGCGGTTATGTCCGATGTTTACTGTAACATCCCAGCGGAATTTGTTGGCAATAACCGGTGTACCACTCAGCAATATTTCAATTCCCTTATTGCTGATTTCACCACCATTGGTAAGGGTGAAGTCATATCCACTGGAAGTGGCGACAGGTAGGGTAATCACCTGGTCGAAACTGCGCATATCGTAGTAGGTCGCATCCAATCGCAAGCGATTGTCAAACATGCGGATATCCAATCCCGCCTCCCAGGCGCTGGTACGCTCATTGGTCAGGTCCGGGTCGGCAATGGTACGATTGGTAGTAAAAATGGATTGGTTGCCAAAGGCAGGCTGTGGCGTAAAGGTTCGTCCGTAAGCATAAGCCGGTGCACCGTTACCCACTTCTGCGTAGTTGGCGCGCAGCTTTAGGAAATTAATAGACTGCGGCAAGGCAAACATCTCGGAAAGAATAGCACTCAAGCTTACAGAAGGGTAAGCAAAGCTATAGTTGGAGCCTTCCAAACCAACAACGGGATTCACCAAGGTGCTATTCCAGTCATTTCTGACGGTAGCATCCAGGTAGAGGAAGTACTTATAAGAGATGGTAGCTACACCAAACAAACTGTTGATGCCCAGGCGTGTCTTTTGCGACTCTGTCAGCACTCCTGCGTTGGCATTCGCCAGAGTATATACTGATGGGTCTGTACCAAAGAACTTCAATTGTGGGTTGTTGGCCACCAGGATGTTGGCATTTTGCTCCATGATATTACCACCCACCTTCACATCAACGGCCCAGTCGGTTTCCTCTGTGCGGGTGTTAGAGTAACCTACGAGGAATTCTGCGTTGGTTTCTGTGAAAGCAATGTCATCTTCACGGTAGCTTCCCTGCAATACCCCTTTCGTAGAAGGTGCTCTGCGGTATTGACGTTGATCGTTTACTACATCAACACCGTAGCGGAAGCGAGCGAAGAAATTGTCTGTAATATCATACTCTACGCGTAAGTTACCGATCAAACGGTTGCTCTGGAAGGAGTTGGTATTTTCCATGGCCACCAACCAGGGGTTGTTCACCCAAAGGTTTTCAACATACCGTTGCTGAACCCCTTCCTGGCCCGGTTCCCAGTATTGGCGCAGGTCGTCAATTTCAACCTGGCGCGGATACCACAACCAACCATACATTACAGAAGAGGACTCATCATAGCCTGCATTGGGCACATTGCCTGATTGTGAGTTGACGTACATGGCATTCATGCGAACGCGCAGCTTGTCATCAAACATGTTTTTACCAATGCTGGCCTGTATCGTATTCCTGTTCAGGTCTGTATTAGGCACAATGCCCTCGTTGGTCAGGTTGGTGTAGGACAACCGAAGGTCCCCGGCCTCTGAGCTGTTATTCATCGCCACGTTTACGATGTTGGTCACACCTGTGCGGAAGAAATTGCGCACATTGTCGGGTGCAGGGGTGAAGGGTACCGGTTCTCCATCAGAGTTGAATTGCTTGATGAGCTGGCCATTCATGCGAGGGCCCCAGTTTTCACCATAGGCTTCGTAATATTCTTTGTCGCCAATGTAGTTGGTACCATCCAGGTAGCTGTATTTTCCGCCACCACCAAAACCAAACTCGTTTTGGTAGTCAGGCAGACGTAGGATGTCTTCAAATAGCAGTGAGTTGTTGACTTCAATGCCCCAACCTTCGGTATTTTCACCCGTCTTCGTCTCAATTAGGATCACTCCGTCAGCAGCCCGAGAACCGTACAGGGCAGAGGCGGCCGGTCCTTTCAATACGTTAATGGACTTAATATCGTCCGGGTTAACGATCTGTGCTGCGTTACCAAAGTCAATGGTAGTAGAACCATTCAAGCCATCATCAAAGCTGTACAGGTCGTTGGTGATAGGCATACCGTTTACCACAAACAATGGCTGGTTGTTGCCCAGCAGTGATGCCGCACCCCGGATGTTGATGTTAGCCGAGGCGGTAGGGCCGGAGGAGCTACTGGTGACATATACGCCAGGCGCTTTACCCGCCAGTTGGTCGGTCACGTTATTGGTCTTTACCTGGGACACCTGCTCTGCATCCAGTTTGGACACGGCATACCCGAGGGCTTTTTCCTCTCGTTCCACACCCAGGGCGGTTACCACTACTTCTTCCAACTCAAGGCTACTGCGCAGCTTGACGTTGATTTTTTGACGGCCTTTTACGGCTACCTCTTTCGTAGTGAACCCAACGTAGCTGAATACGAGGGTGTCATTGGTTCCCGACACTTCCAGGGTATACTTACCATCAATATCACTGATGGTTCCGGTCTGGGTACCCTTTAGTATGACAGACGTACCGGGTAGTGGATTGCCATCGGTATCTTTAATTTGTCCAGAAACGGTTTGGCCCAATAATGCAGACTGGCTGCCTATCAGCAGGGCCATGATTAAAAGGAGGGCGCCATAATGCGCCATTTTGCTAAGCATGTAACTGTGTTTCATAGGCCTTTTATCTTGATTTGGGGCAAAACTACCGATTAATAGTTTGTATAGAAATTAAAAGGCTGTGGATTATTGTGCAAACCCGTTTTTAGTCGATGAATCGCAGTATCCTTAGATGAAGCAACTGTTTTACTCGATGAAGCGCCCATTGAGTTAGATGAGAAAAATGGGCAAAAGGTGTGTTGTATAGAAATAAATGGTAGGAGCCAGGCATAAAAAAACCTCCATCAGCGAATGATGGAGGCTTCAATGGAGCGGGAAACGAGGTTCGAACTCGCGACCTCAACCTTGGCAAGGTTGCGCTCTACCAGCTGAGCTATTCCCGCATGAGGTTAGTGCTTCTGTGCCGAAGCGGATGCAAATATACAACGCCCCCGGTTTTTGAAAAATTCTTTATCGAATTTTTTTCGCCTGATCTACTAGAGTATGTAGCTGCATCATCGCTTCTACCGGGGTCATGCTGTTGATATCCAAACCATTAAGGCTTTCTATCAGTTCTCGCACTTGGGGGTTGTCGGTATCGAATAAACTGAGTTGGAAACGTTGCTCTGGTATTTGCTCCAGTGTCTGCTGAATATCATCCCCCAGGCTCTTTTGCTCCAGCTCTTTCAGTATGGCATGGGCCCGCTGTACCACTACCGGTGGCATACCCGCCATCCGTGCTACATGAATACCAAAGCTGTGCCGGCTCCCACCGGGCTCCAATTTGCGGAGGAAGATCACTTTTTTCCCCACCTCTTTCACAGATACATTGAAGTTTTTGATGCGCGGAAGTTTTGCCTCCAATTCGTTGAGTTCATGGTAGTGGGTGGCAAAGAGCGTGCGGGGGCCGCCGGCGGGGGCGGTCGCGCTCGCGTCGTCCGCGGCCGCGGCGGCGGTGCCCGGCAGCGCGAGCCCGAGCTCGGCGGCCAGGGTCTGGAGCTTGTCGCGCTGCTCGGCCTGCCGGGCCGTGTCCCGCACCTTGCCGACCTTGCGCCAGGCGACCGCGAGCTCGTCCGCCGCCGCGGCCGTCTCGCCGCGCTGCACCAGCTCCGGGATCTGCTTCAGCAGCCGCGCGACGCTCTGCGCGGGCGTCTCCTCGCCGAACTTGAAGATGGTGGCGATGATGATCTTGCGCGTGTCCTGGCGCAGCAGGTTCTTCAATTCGCGGCGGGAATCGGCCTTGA
>CAJXXO010000118.1 GCA_913062655.1 uncultured Bacteroidota bacterium
TTAAATATCCCCAAAAGGCATTTGGGGTGAGCACCCCATTGTGGGATTTGGTGTTTGGTACCATGCCACCCCGGAAGTAATCCGTATATTTGCACCGCCCCCGCGAATCGTACTAATCCCCCACGTTGTATCAGGAAATAAAAGCCATGGTTTCGGCCGTGGTGAAAGAGCTATAGCTGGATTCCATGACGGCTATGGTTGGGAAGGGACTGCCGCAAGGTGGTCCCGTTTTTATTTGTAGCCGCGTACCTACGGCACGCGTATCAAATGCGGTATTCACTAGCTACCGATAGAGCGTCCCTACGGGACTGCGAACTCCGGGGCTATCCTTTTATCCCAGGTTTCAACGGGTTGCCCCGGGTTTCAACTTTTTGCCCCGGGTTTTAACCCGGGGAACACAACCACCCCACAAACAAAAAACCCCATCCCGCAGCGGGATGGGGCTATCTTATCCGACTCCTTTCGTTATTCGCCCATGTAAGGGTAGCGGAAGTCGGTAGGTGCTACGAAGTTCTCTTTAATCGCACGAGGGGATGCCCAGCGGATCAGGTTCCACATAGAACCGGCCTTGTCGTTGGTACCGCTGGCACGCGCGCCACCGAAGGGTTGCTGATTCACCACCGCACCGGTCGGCTTATCGTTGATGTAATAGTTACCCGCTGCATGACGCAAACGATTGAACGCCTCATTGGTCGCATAGCGATCGCGTGCAAATTCCGCTCCGGTCAACGCGTAGGGTGACGTATTGTCGACCAGGTCCAGCGTCTCTTCCCATTTGTTTTCGTCATACACGTAGATGGTCAGCACCGGTCCAAACAGCTCTTCTTGCATGGTCACGTACTTCGGATCCTTCGCTACAATGACCGTAGGCTCGATGAAGTAGCCCTCGTCTTTGCTGTAGTTGCCACCGGCAATGATCTCTACATCGTCATTTTTGGCCTCTGCGATGTAGCCGGTGATCTTATCAAAGGCCTTCTCGTCAATAACGGCACACACGAAATTGCTAAAATCTTCGGGCGAACCCATCTTGATGTTCTTCAGATCGGTTAACAGCCCTTCTTTCACCTCCGGCCACAAATTGCTGGGAATGTAGGCGCGCGAAGCAGCCGAACATTTCTGCCCCTGGTATTCAAAAGCCCCCCGGCTGAGGGCCGTTACTACCTGTGCGGGATTGGCTGTTTTATGGGCCACTACAAAGTCTTTACCCCCCGTCTCCCCGACAATACGTGGGTAAGACTTATACTTGGTAATGTTCTCCCCGACTGTCTTCCACAGATACTGGAAGGTGCCTGTTGAGCCGGTAAAATGGATGCCACCGAGGTCGGGTGAGTTGAGGGCCACTTCACTTGTATTGGGTCCCCCGGTGAACAACATATTGATCACGCCTTCCGGCAAACCGGCTTCTTGGAAAATTTCCATAATAATGGAAGCGGAATAGATCTGCGTGGTGGCGGGCTTCCACAATACGGTGTTACCCATCAAGGCCGGTGCGGCAGGCAAGTTACCAGCAATAGCGGTAAAGTTGAATGGCGTGATGGCCAATACGAATCCTTCCAGCGGGCGGTACTCTACCCGATTCCAGATGCCTGGCTGGCTATCCGGCTGGTTGCTGTAAAGCTCGGTAAGGTATTGCACATTAAAGCGCATGAAGTCAGACAATTCGCAGGCGGCTTCGATCTCTGCCTGGTGAACCGTTTTGCTCTGCCCCAGCATTGTAGCGGCATTAATCTTGTGCCGATAGGGGCCGGAGATCAGGTCAGCCACTTTGAGGAAAATACTTGCCCGATCGTACCACGGCATGGCTTCCCATTGGGCTTTGGCTGCCATAGCAGCGTCAATAGCCTGTTGTACATGGGCTTTGTCACCCTTGTGGTAGTGGGCCAGGGTGTGCTGTAGCTCATGGGGTGGGTGAATGGCCACTTGGTTGTCGGTGGTGACCGGCTTACCATTGATGACCATGGGAATATCTTTCACCTCCGCCTTCATCTGGCGCAAGGTCTCCTCAATCGCAGTCCTGTCTGCGGTACCCGGGGCATAACTGCGAACCGGTTCGTTCTCCGCATAAGGCACTTGGAAAAATGCATTTGCCATAATATTTCCTTTCGTTTTTGCGTGTAATTAAGTCCTATACAAAGGTAAGGTTTCGCGAAAGAAAATCGTTTTTCAAATCCCGCTGAATCCTGTGTCAGATGCTGGACACGTGCCACCTAACCGTGGATAGCCCCCCTGCCGGGTGAAATGGATTCCGCTACATTTGTACCACGTAGATTACCACCACCATGGCCCAAACAAAACGGAAGCGATCCAATAAAAAGTCGAAGGCGAAGAAAGGCCCGTCTCTGCTCGTACGTATGGTACAGGATGAGCGGTTTCCCAAAGTCATGGGCTTGCTTATGCTCATGCTGGCCCTTGTGCTGTTGGGCGCATTCGTATCCCACCTGTTTACCTGGCGAGCCGATCAGAGCACGTTTGAAGCATTGGGCAACCCGTGGCGGCAGTTGTGGGATACTACCATCGACACCCAAAACTGGCTGGGGCGACTGGGCGCGACTGTCAGCCACCAGTTTTTCTACAACTGGTTTGGACTCGCCTCTTTCCTATTCGTGATTGCCTTGGGTGCCTCCGGCATCAATTTCATCGCCACACAACCTGTCTTTCCGCTGGGTAAGATCTATCGCCACCTCTTTTTTATCCTACTGTGGCTGCCACCTACCCTCAACTTTGTACTCTATCAGCAGTCGTTTCCTTTTGGTGGTGGGTACGGCCGCGCCATGGACGATTGGATGATTGGTTTTATGGGCCATTTTGGCACCGGCCTGGTGCTCTTTTTTGTGATGTTGATGTATTTGGTTGTCACCTTCAACCTGGAAGTAGCCGCCTGGTTTCGCGGCACCGCTACATCCGCTGAAGATGCTGCCGAGGAGGAAGCGGCCTTATCTACCGACCCTTTCGAACGGGAGGATGCCGAGTACGGCAAGGAGGAAGCGCTGGACCTCAATCGCAATGACAGACCCGAAGCAACCGAAGAGCAACCAGACACTACCGCTGACCTGGATATGGAGGTAACCGCTCCTGAACCGGAGCCTCCGGATACAACACCGGCAGCAGCGGAACCGCCTACTTCGGACATGGAACTGGCCATAGAGGAGACCAAAGAAGAAAAAACGCTGGAGGGGGCCAAGGTCACTTCTGAAAACTATGACCCTACCAAAGACCTAAGCCAATACAAATACCCCACCATCGACCTGTTGGAAGATTATGGCAGCACACAGATCAGTATCGACAAGTCGGAGCTGGAGAAGAATAAAGACCAGATTATTGCTACACTGGAGAACTACAATATCTCCATCAGTAAGATCAAAGCTACGGTAGGCCCTACCGTCACCCTCTATGAGATTGTACCGGCTCCAGGCATACGCATCTCAAAGATCAAAAACCTGGAAGATGATATCGCACTGAGCCTGGCCGCCCTCGGCATTCGTATCATAGCCCCCATACCGGGAAAAGGTACCATCGGTATTGAAGTACCCAACCGCAAGAAAGAGATCGTTTCCATGCGTACGATGTTGGCCTCGGAGAAATTCATTACCAACAAGGCCGAACTGCCGATCGCTTTGGGAAAGAACATTGCCAACGAAAACTATATAGCCGACCTGGCTAAGATGCCCCACTTGCTGGTGGCCGGGGCTACCGGTCAGGGTAAGTCTGTGGGCATCAACGCGATACTGATGTCGCTGCTCTACAAAAAGCACCCTTCGCAGCTCAAACTGGTCCTCATCGACCCAAAGAAGGTGGAGCTGTCGCTCTACCGGACCATTGAAAAGCATTTCCTGGCTGTGCTACCGGGTGAGGAAGAGTGCATCATTACCGATACCAAAAAAGTGGTGCATACACTGAACGCCCTGACCAAGGAAATGGACAAGCGGTACGACCTGCTGAAAGATGGCCAGGTGCGAAACATCAAGGAGTACAACGAGAAGTTCATCAAACGCAGGCTCAACCCAAAAGAGGGCCATCAATTCATGCCCTACATTGTGCTGGTGGTAGATGAGTTTGCCGACCTGATGATGACAGCCGGCAAGGAGATCGAACAGCCGATAGCCCGTCTGGCGCAGTTGGCGCGGGCCGTGGGTATCCACCTCATCGTAGCCACACAGCGTCCTTCGGTCAATATCATCACCGGTACCATCAAGGCCAATTTCCCTGCTCGTATTGGTTTTAAAGTGACCAGTAAGGTGGACTCCCGCACCATCCTCGATGCAGGGGGTGCTGATCAGTTGATCGGGCGGGGTGACATGCTATTGTCCATAGGCGGTCATATGGTGCGCCTACAGTGTGCCTTTGTAGACACCCACGAAGTAGAACGGGTGGTCGATTTCATTGGTGAACAACAGGGCTACCCAGCGCCTTTTTATCTTCCTGAGGTGGAAGACGAGGAAGGCAATGTCATTGGCGGACTGGACCCGGAGGAGCGAGATGAGATGTTTGAAGAAGCGGCCCGGTTGGTGGTACGCCATCAGCAAGGCAGCACCTCTATGATACAACGCAGATTAAAGTTGGGCTACAACAGGGCCGGCAGAATAATGGACCAATTGGAGCAAGCCGGAATTGTTGGCCCCAATGAAGGGAGCAAGGCTCGTGAGGTTCTTTTTCCGGATGAATATCAATTGGAACAGTTTTTGAACCAGAGTGAGTAGCTTTGCAAACCGCTTAAAATACAAACAGCAATGATGCTATTTCACAAAACACTCGCATTGGCCCTCCCCTTCTTCTTTTTGCCCTTTTTGGTGCCACAAAATGACCCTGCCGCTGAGCAATTGCTCAAGCAAGTGCAGGAGAAGTATGAGGCCTATGCCAACATGAAGATCCAGTACGTACAAACCATCACCAACCCGGAGAGTGACCTGGATCAGACCCTGGGTGGTACCCTGTATTTAATGGATGACAACTTTCGCATCGAAACGGCCGGTCAGGTGTTGATGAGCGACAATGAGAAATTGTACATCTACTTCATCGAGGAGAATGAACTAACCATTGATTATATGGAGGATGACGAGGTTTTCAAGCCTTCCGACATCTTTAATCTTTACAACAAGGACTTCAAATATACCCAGGCCGGTACCACCACCATTGATGGAGCTGAGCATGCGGTCATCTTGTTTACCCCTGTGCGCAAGGACGATTACGACCTACACACTATCCGGCTGTTTATCAATAAAAGCAACTACAGCATCAGTAAAGCAGAACTGAAGGATAAGAGCAACAATCTGGTGGTATACGCCATCAAGAAGGTGACACCGAATCTGGATATCAGTTCTTCCTTCTTCCGCTTCGACACGGCCGAGCATCCGGGTGTGATCGTTACCGACAACACGAAATAATAGGGCCTAAGGCCCTCAACAGGAAAAGGAGAAAGCGGCTGCCATGGTAGCCGCTTTCTGCATTTTGCCGTAACTTCGGGCGGCATTCTAGAACTAAAATTTAGCTCGTATGGCATCCTACGATTTGATTGTGATAGGCAGTGGACCGGGAGGCTATGTAGCCGCCATTCGCGCTTCTCAGCTCGGCATGAAAGTGGCCGTGGTAGAGCGTGAAAGCCTGGGTGGTATTTGTCTGAACTGGGGCTGTATCCCCACCAAAGCCCTGCTGAAAAGTGCACAGGTATATGAATACATCAGCCACGCACAAGACTATGGCGTAAAGGTGGATGGCTTCTCACCTGACTTTAGCAAAATGGTATCGCGCAGCCGCGCTACAGCAGATAAAATGAGTAAGGGTATTAACTTCCTTTTCCGCAAGAACAAGATTGACGTCCTGGAGGGCGAAGGCAAGTTGACCAAGAAAAAGACGGTATCTGTCACTAAGGACGGCAAGAGCGAAGAGCACAGTGCCAAACACATCATGGTGGCCACTGGAGCCCGGAGCCGAGAATTACCGAATATTCCGATGGACGGAGAGAAGGTATTTGGCTATCGTAAGGCTATGGTGCTCGATAAGCAGCCTAAGAGCATGATCGTTGTGGGTGCCGGTGCTATCGGTTGTGAGTTTGCCTACTTCTACAA
Organism: uncultured Bacteroidota bacterium; assembly: GCA_913062655.1. Taxonomy (GTDB): domain Bacteria; phylum Bacteroidota; class Bacteroidia; order Chitinophagales; family S012-47; genus CAJXXO01. The sequence continues at coordinate 6,063 of CAJXXO010000118.1, forward strand.
TACCATTGGCACCAAGGTTACCCTGATTGAGTACATGGACCAGATCGTACCGGTAGAAGATGAGGAAATATCCAAAGAACTCGCCAAGATCTACAAGAAGCAGGGTATTGAGGTGATGACCGGGACAGCCGTGGAATCTGTTGATACCAGCGGTAAAGGTGTGAAAGCAAAGGTGAAGGACAAGAAGGGCAAGGAACACACCATCGAAGCCGATGTGCTGCTTTCAGCGGCCGGTATTTCCCCCAACACGGAGAATATCGGGTTGGAAGACCTGGGTATCAAAACCGAAAAAGGGCGCATTGAGGTGGATGAGTTTTACCGCACCAGTGTACCGGGTGTGTACGCCATCGGTGATATTGTAAATGGTCCGGCTTTGGCCCACGTGGCCTCAGCAGAGGGTATTATATGCATTGAAAAGATCGCAGGCATGAACCCCGAGCCGATCGACTATAACAACCTGCCCGGCTGCACCTACTGCTGGCCAGAGATCGCCTCAGTAGGGTATACGGAAAAGGCAGCAAAAGAAGCCGGTTACGATATCAAGGTGGGTAAGTTTCCTTTCTCTGCCTCCGGTAAGGCTTCCGCGGCCGGTGCCAACCAAGGCTTTGTAAAAGTAATCTTCGATGCCAAGTATGGTGAATGGCTGGGCGCACACATGATCGGTGCGAATGTAACAGAAATGATCGCAGAGGTGGTTGCCGCCCGCAAGCTGGAGACTACCGGACATGAGATCATCAAGAGTGTTCACCCGCACCCTACCATGAGCGAAGCGGTGATGGAAGCGACTGCAGCAGCCTATGGCGAGGTGATTCACCTGTAAAATACGATACGATACATCGACCAACGCCAGGCGTCCTCGTCTGGCGTTTTTTATTTTTAGTCCATGATCTTTTTTGTCATTGCGGTAGTCCTTGTCCCCCACCTGCTGGCCCTACTTACGGTCTGGCACTGGTGGCGGTGGCGCAGGTATCAGAGCACTGCGTTGTTGCTGCATATCATCATAGCACTGGGTATGGGTATCGTGGCCTTTGTCGCTTTTCCCTGGTGTTACACTTCCGTCTATTTCCCGTTTGTCTATGGGGGCGTGGGGCTCCTTGGGTTGTGGCTACCACTGGTTAGGAAGAAAAGACCGGCATCAAGAGCGCGGCCCACTCTTTTGCAAGTAATTTGGGCAGCAGTATTGTTTGCCTTTTCCGTCAGTTTGTGGTGGAGCAGACGGCCACCTGCGGCCACTGTCGACTGGCCCTTGCCTTTACAGGGTGATCACTACTACACCCAACAGGGGGGCCACAGTTGGCTGACCAATCCCTTTCACCACCGTTACCATGCCCAAAGTATGGCACTGGACATCGTGCAATTGAATAAATGGGGCAATCGGGCTTCCGGCTTTTTGCCGAAATCGTTGGCAGACTATGAGATCTATGGCGATACCATTTTCAGTCCCGTTTACGGTGTAGTGGTCCGACACCGTGAGGACTGGCCGGAGTCCACGCCACCGGCTATGGATGCACGGCTACCCCTGGGCAATCATGTATTTAGATCGGAAGAGCGTCGTGTAGGGAAAGAGTGTAGATCTCGGTGGTCGCCGTATCATTAAAAAAAA
>CAJXXO010000119.1 GCA_913062655.1 uncultured Bacteroidota bacterium
GCCTTCAAAAAATCATAGGTCAATTTAGTAGTCTATGGATTTCATCGGTCTGTATTTGCTGATACCCTTTTTCATTTTCGCAGGCATAATGTATCTATTACGCTACCGGAAGAAAAAAGGCTTGAAGCAATGGCGAAAGGATATGGGTGACTATTATATGGCATACTTGCTGTTAGCAGGGGCCTTATTGCTCGTAGGGGGCACCATTTACAAACTGGTTGAGATTTACTGGTTATGAAATAACTCAACTACTCCCCCATCACTTTACCACCACTTTCGTAGCTCTTGTCACCTCCCCTTGTTGCCATTGCACCAGGTACAATCCAGGTGACCAATTGCCAATGGGTAAACGCATCTGCTGGCGGTTGAGCTGCACGGTTTCCCGGTATTGCAGCCGGCCCATCACATCCCAAACCGTCAATTGTACTGCGGCAGAGGAGGGGCTCCACCATTCCAGGGTGAGCCAATTGTGAGCCGGGTTGGGGAAAGCGGTAAAGCGCGGTGCATATGCAGTTGGAGATGCTGCGCTTACCATCTGGTCAGAGTTAAATAGCAACACCCCACCCCGGTTGTTGCCCACCAGAATATCCAGGGTACCATTGTCGTCTATGTCGGCCACATCCACGCTAGCGTGGCGTCCCAACTGGTATTGCAGGTAATTGGAGTCCGCCAGCTTCCACGGTGCACTTGGCAAAGCTAGTTCCAACTGATCGTAATAGAATACTGCACCCGAGTTGGAGCCTACCAACGCTTCCAGGTGGCCATCGCCATCGAAGTCACCCAACCACGGCTCTGCATAGCCGAAGAAGTCGCCATTTCGGGTATCAACTTCTCCAAAGAAGGGCTCCGTCTTCGTGAATTCCGGGGCCGTTTCGATGCCGGTATTTTGCCAATACTGCAATCGACCTTGTATCTCTCCAATCACCAGATCCGGACGGCTATCATCATTAATATCGATTATTTGCGGGGTAGGATTGCCGCCTGTCCGCAAGGTATCAATAGAGACAAAGGTGGCCGGTTGTCCGGCTGGAGCTGTATTTTCCAAGATGTAAACACGTCCCGCTTGTCGGCCAATGACCAGATCCTCATCTCCGTCATTATCCAGGTCCCCAAAAGCGGGTGCCATACCAAACCAACCCAACCTGGCAAGGTTGCCATAATCCTCATCCCGCAACTCGAAGGCCGGAGCAGTCGCTGTACCTACATTTTCAAATAACGCCAACCCACGCTGTACCTGCCGGGAAGTATCGTAACTGTAACAACGCCCCATAACTATGTCCAGCAGGCCATCACCATTGTAATCATGAAAGACCGAACGGGTGTAATGGCCCATATCAATCATGTTCTCTACCAGAAAATTCCGGGATACCAACTGGAAACTATCGCGGGTAGATGTGCCAATGTTCTTGTACCACCATACATTTCCGGTATTGTAGGAGGTATCCGCTGTTCCCCCCAGGGCGCAGGAATTCACCCCATAAGAAGCCACCAACAGATCTTTTAGCCCATCATTGTCGACATCCAAATAGTAGCCGGCTGGAAAGACGGGAAAATCGATAGGTCGATCATACACCGGAAATAATGTATCGAGATCTACCATACGGTCCTTGGTAGGGTTGCCACCTGCCTGGTTGTTCTTTAAAAAGATGAGATTGTCGTACCCGGCATCCCCCACCAGTGCTTCATACCAGCCATCCTTGTCCACATCCAACAGCGTGAAGGTAGAGCCCGCATGACGCGTGCCGGGATTAGTGGTGTCTTTTCCTTCCTCAGCAGTGCCTTGCCGCTCCTGCTGATTGTTTTGTGGCCGCCAGAGACCGAAGCATTGCGGGCCATAGTAGTTCAGGGTAATCTCATTGGTAATGAGACTGCATTCACAAAACTCGCCCCAGCAATTGGTCTTGATCAAAAAGGTAACCGTATCGCAAGGGCCACCGGTTTCCACCTGCTGGTTTTCATACCACTCTACCGTTCCATCAAACTGGCCAAACAGTATGATATCCAGGTCTCCATCGTGGTTTACGTCAATGAATTCCGGCTTCTTTGTCGGGTCAGCATAAATTTGTCTCGGTTGCGGGCTCGCATCATAAAGGCGATTGATGTAGAGCTCCAGATGCAATCTATTGTTGATCCATTCCCCAACAAAAAGACCTATGCCGGCCCCACCTATAGGTGTGTAGGTAAAGGCATCGGGCACGCCATCACAGTTGACATCACCAAAGTGCAAAAACTCCGTGAAGGATCCCTGTGGAAAGCCAACCACCAGGTCATCATTACGGGTGTAGTCCACCTGGTTGGGGGTACCCCCATTTTCATATGCATATACCCGCCCTTCGGACTTTTCCAGCACTACCAGGTCTTCATCGCCATCACGATCGAGATCGACAGGGGCAAAAACAGGATTATTGAATCCCCCCTCGTAATAGGCCGATGCGGTTCGGCCATCTACTGAAAAAGGAATATTCTTTAATAGAACAGGCGTTTGCTGTGCCTGTGCCAGAAGACCGGTTATCAGAAGAAAGAAAATCAGCGTTGCTCGCATACCTATTGTTTAACAAATGTGGCCACCTTTGTGTCCGAGTTATGGCTCAACTCTAACCAATACAAGCCCTTTGGCAGTTCATTGATGGGCAGCGAGGGCTGCGCTAACACCCCTTCTTTCATCAACTGACCCATAGCATTCCACAACCGGTAGGTGGTACCTTGTCTAAAGTTAGCCAATTGCCATTGAATTACCTGTTGTGCCGGGTTCGGATAAATAGAAAACGTGCCACGCTCCCGCTTCGGTTGCCCGATAAACCGGCCTTGGTAATACAGCTCCACACCGCCTCTACTCGTACCAATAACGAGGTCCGTTTTACCGTCACCGTTCAAATCGCCTGCTGCCGGGGCCGCCACATTGCCTACATCGATCCGGAAAAAACTGGTATCCTGCAAGGTGAAACTGGCCTGATGGAGGTCATTGTAGTGAAATAGATTACCCAATTGAGACCCTACCAGCATTTCCTCATCAGATGGCGGTGAGAACTGGACAAACACAGGCCTGCTCTGTCCGAAAGGCAAACCGCCCTGCCGCACATCGATACCACCATATACCTGCTCATCCGGGCTGCTGTTGAAGCTGGGTTGCCCCGTTGTGCCCTGGTTGAGAAAGAGATTTACATTGCCACTCCGCTCACCAATCACCATATCGAGCAGGCCATCGCCATTGCGGTCGCTAAGTACGGGTGCGGCTGCGCTGCCTACATCGATGTCAAACCATTGCGGACCCACCAGCACGAAGTTGGGCAGTTGCCCGGCAGCAGCGGTATTACGAAAGAAGTGGACCCGCCCGTCATCACTACCGATTACCATATCGTCATCGCCATCCTTATCCAGATCACCAAAAGTTGGGGAAACGCCTAGCAAACCAAGACTTCGGATACCCGCATAGTCGTTGGTCACCCAGGTAAAGACCGGTTCGGTAGCCGTTCCGGTATTCTCATAGAGTACCAGCCCACTATTGGTGGTATTCCGGTTGGGGTGTCGCTGCTTCGACCCAATAACCAGATCGAGCAACCCATCCTGGTTGTAGTCCCACAAAGCCGGATACGCCTGGGTGCCCACATCGATCATGGAGCCTACCAGAAAATCTTTCTTTTGCAGGGTAAATTGTGGCTGCGTAGCCGTACCAGTGTTGCGGTAGTACCAGACATTTTCTACATCGATCGAACCGGATTGACTATTGGGGGCCGCTAAAAAATCAAATAACGAATCGCCATCAATATCCATGAAGTAGGCGCCCGGGAAGTTGGGCATGTCTACCGGATCATTGGATGGGAAAAGGGTATCCTGACTTACCATATCGGCTACTTCCGGAGTACCGCCATTGGTCAATTGTACTAACGTGGCAAAATTGAGATCCCCCAGCACTACATCGAATAAAGAGTCATTGTTGAGATCAACGACCGAAACGGTCGATCCGGCATGCCGTACGCCCGGTTGTTTGCCAAAGCGATCTGCCACACACGAGTCCAGGTCTACGCTGCGGGTAATGCCACTTTCATAGAACTCGCCCCAGCAACGATCGACCAGCTCAATCTCAAAATTGGCTTCATCCACGCCTTTCTCTACCGCCTGGTTTTCAAAGTAGTCGATGTAGCCGCCTAGCGGTTCAAAGTTGATGATGTCGACATCGCCATCACCATTGACATCAGCAAAACCGGGCACATCAATGAAGCCTACAGTCAGAATTTTTGTACTGCCCTTATCCTCAAAGGTGAGTGAGTCAAAAGTGGGTAAAAAAAAGAAGCCAGCACTGTTGGCTATAGGCTGATAGGCACGCGTACGACCTTGAAAGTTACCGGTCATATACACGTAGTCGCCACTTTTCAATGCTACCGGGACCATCCAATGGGTGAAGGGATTATTTAATAAAACCTCTACCTGGCGCCAGCGGCCATCCACAAGATTAAATTGCAGAAGTTTATCCCCCTCCCGGTCAAAGACCCAATAGTCGACACCTAATCTACTCGTATCAGGCCAAAGTTGCGGATTATTCAATCCTCCAGCCCAGGCATTATAAAGCGTATCGTTGCCCTGTAATACCGGGATATCGAAGGCATTTCCAAAGCCGCTCTGCGCCACTAGTGGCGCATTTTGTAATTTAAACACCGCAAAAAACAGTCCTAGCAGGACCCACCATCTACTATTCATAGCAACAAAATAACGAAAAGACTACCGTAGCCATGCCAAAACTCCTGTCCTTGTTCACTGTATGGGCGATTTTGACAATGACATGGCTGAGCGGTAACGCGCAGGATTCGCTCCGGCCAGCCACCACATTGACCACGCTGGATGACCTGACGGTGACGGTAGTACCCCGCAATGATGGGGCGTATGCCCTGCAATTTCGCGCCCTGGACAACGGGGGAGAAAAAGACCTGACCATCCAAGGCCTTCACCGGCTGTATGTAGGAGACGACACCCTGGATGTGCAGTTTGTAGCGGGCCGAGCCCTGCACCGGGTAAACCAAGCTCCTGATATTCTGCTGGTGCGCCACCAGTATGAGCGAGCCAACCGAGACGGCACCATCGAAAAGCTGCAGCCCGGCAGTTGGCAACGGCTCTTTCATTTTCTATCGGCTGATGATGGATATCAAACGCATACCATCCCCCTCTGGTGGTCCATCATTCCCCCACTACTGGCTATCGTCATGGCGTTGCTCTTCAAAGAAGTAATCATTTCTCTGGCAGCAGGCATTTGGCTGGGTGCACTGGTGCTGTATGGCTTCAGTCTGGAAAACCTGTTTGTTGCGCTGCTGCGGATGGTTGATACCTACGTGCTCTATGTTATAGTTGACAGCGGGCGTATGAGTGTGATCATATTCTCGCTCCTGATTGGGGGCATGGTGGCGATCATTTCGCGCAATGGCGGTATGGCTGGTGTAGTGCAGAAGCTATCCAAGTATGCCAAATCTTCACAAAAAGCCAGTTTTATCACCTACATCCTGGGCATCGGCATCTTCTTCGATGACTATGCCAATACGCTTATCGTGGGCAATACGATGAAGCCGGTAACCGATCGCTTCCGGATTTCGCGGGAAAAATTGGCCTACCTGGTGGATAGTACGGCTGCTCCCGTAGCGGCCATCGCCTTAGTAACCACCTGGATTGGGGCAGAGCTCGGTTACATTGATGAAGCACTGGGTCGAATAGATGTGGAAACGAGTGCGTATGCCGTATTTCTCAACTCCCTGCAGTACGCCTTCTACCCCATATTCACCCTCTTTTTCATCTTTCTGCTGATCCGTTCCAATCGGGACTTTGGCAGCATGCGGCAGGCAGAAATGCGGGCCCGGGAAAAAGGGGAAGTATTCCGGCAGGAGCTCAACCATGATGACCTGATGCCCGATGAATCGCTGAAAACCATGGACCCGGTAAAGGGTATCCAATATCGCTGGACCAATGCGGTCATTCCGATACTGGCCACCGTAGTGGTCACCATAGGCGGCCTCTTCTACACCGGTTATGATGCCACCACCTGGGCGGAAGCCTCTACCTTTTTCAATGGCCTGAGTCTGACTATCGGGAATGCAGACTCTTACAGCGCCTTGATCTGGGGGTCGTTTGTCGGGGTCTTTCTAGCCATTGTGCTTTCCAAAGTCACCCGCACCCTGAATATCCGCCTCTCCATTGAAGCCATGATGGAAGGATTCAAGACTATGCTACCGGCCATTGTCATCCTGATTTTAGCGTGGGCGCTGGCTGACATTACCCGTGATATGCATACAGCCGCCTTTCTGACTTCAGTCTTTTCCGGTAACATCGCTCCGATCTGGCTGCCATTGCTCACCTTTCTCATGGCCGCCCTCTTTTCTTTCTCCACTGGTAGTGCATGGGGAACTATGGCCATCCTGTATCCACTGATTTTACCGACTACCTGGGTATTGTGCCAGGAGGCCGGTATGCCGATTGACGAGACGATGCACATATTCTACAATGTAACGGCTGTCGTGCTAGGGGGTGCCGTACTCGGTGACCATTGTTCTCCTATTGCAGACACAACTGTTCTCAGCTCACTGGCCACCAGTTGTAACCATATCGACCACGTACGTACGCAATTGCCCTATGCCCTTACCGTAGGCAGTGTGGCCGCTTTGGTAGGTGGCGTAATCTTCGTGATCGGATTGCCCTGGTATGTCGATTACCTCATCGGTTTCGGCTTGCTCATCCTATTGGTACGGTTACTGGGCAAACGCGTCCCGGTATCGCACTTAGAGCAAGGGGAGATACAGGTAGAGGAGGCCTCATCAGAACGGATACCCGATCGCTAACTGCAACCGCATATTCTGCTGGCGCCAGTAGCCGGAGAAAGGATTGATATTCGGGAGCCAGTACTCCTCAAAGCGCCAGCGCTCCCCTTCCGGCAGCCTCGGATCACGCACCGGTAAGCCTAGGTCGATCCGGGCAATGAAGAAAGAGAAATCGATCCGCAGGCCGGCACCTACACCGACTGCGATTTCATTGTAAAAGCGATCAAACGCAAACTCCTCCCCTTCCCGATCCGGGTCATCCTGTCGCATCCAGATGTTACCAAAGTCAGCAAAGAAGGCCCCTTTAAACATGCTCGAGATAGGAAAACGGTACTCCACATTACCTTCCAGCTTGATCTCTCCACTGCGGTCATTGAAGACGTTACTCGCATCCTGCTGACCAATATCACGTGAACTACCGGGGCCAAGTTCACGGATTCGAAACGCCCGTATACTGTTCGACCCACCGATGGTAAACTGCTTGATAAATGGCATCAAGTCGGAATTGCCATACGCAAAGCCCACACCCGTGAGCAATCGTACGACTAAGGTTTTATCACCCCTAAAGCGGTTATAGTGTTTGATCTCCAGTTCCGGTTTTACAAACTGAGAAAAAGGTCGGTTGGCCAACTGATACACCCCCTCCTCCTGGTTACCGCCTAGCAAGGCACTGGCACCAAACAACAAGTTACCGGCCGTCTCGATGCGAAAACGATAGTACCAGAAGTCTTTGTCATTCTTGTGTTGCGAGGAGTAGGTATAGGTGTAATTCGATCCGGCTATCAGCACATCCTGAAAGCTTCGCTGTAGGG
>CAJXXO010000120.1 GCA_913062655.1 uncultured Bacteroidota bacterium
CCTGACGGCACAGCGGATGAGGTGGCATTTTTATAGCTAACGATAGCTCGTCCCTACGGGACGGGACCACCTATCACGATCAAGCGTTTTGACAAATAGGAAAGCTGTTCCTAAAGGGACGAGACTTCCATACCTAATCAAGCGTTGTTTGACAACTAGGCAAGCTGTCCCAGCGGGACAGCCCTATCGGTAGCCTATGAAAGGTACGGTGGAAGGCGTGCCGTAGGTACGCCCCTAATGCATCTGGTCTTTAAAAGTCATTAGCGCTGTACCTGACGGCACAGCAGGTGATGTTTCATTTTATGGCTGCTCTTATTTCTTTTTACCGCGCTGGCGTTTTTGCTGCTCCTGTAGCTTTTGCATCTCTTCCAGGCGCTTTTGCCACTTCGATTTTTTCACCGGCTTCTTCTTGCGGGCTTCGATTTGCGCGCGCAACTTGTCTTCATTGATGAAAAAGCGTTGGAACAACTGCTGCTGTCCAAAGCTGAGAATGTTGTACAAGAAATAGTAGTAAGTAAGACCGGCCGGCAAACTGTTGAAGATAAAGATGAGAAAGAAGGGCATAATATACTGCAACATCTTCATCTGACCCGCTCCCGCTCCCGCAGTCGGGGTCATCGATTGATTCATCCGGGCATACAATACAGAGGTACCCGCCATTAGCAGGGTGAACAAGCTCACATGGTCGCCATAAAAGGGAATACTCGTGCCCAAATCAAGGATAGAATCGTAGGTAGATAAATCCTTCGCCCACAGGAACTCCGCTTGCCGTAAATAGATCGAAGCCGGGAAAAACCGGTACATCGCGATCAGGATCGGCATCTGCAGCAACATGGGTAGGCATCCACCAGTCATACTCACGCCCGTCTTCCGATAGAGCTTCATCGTCTCCATCTGTTGCTTCTGCGCATCATCCTTAAACTTGGCCTTGATCTCATCCATCTCTGGCTTCAGAAGCCGCATTTTGGCGGTAGACTGGAATGATTTGTAGGTAAGCGGAGATAAAACGATCTTGATGAAAATGGCCAACAACAAGATGATGATACCGTAATTTTTGGTAAATCGACCGAAGAAATCAAATACCGGTAAGATGATGTACCGGTTGATCTGGCCCAAGCCAAAACCACCCATCGGAACCATCTCTTCCATGTCGTAGCCCAGGCGCTTCAGGTTGTAGAAACCATTGGGGCCATAGTAAAACTTCATGTCATACTCGGCTGAGGCCTGACCTTGATAGTCCAGGTACAGCTTGGTATGGAGTTGCTTCAGGTAATCAGTATGCTCAGGGGCAAAGGTGGAGAGCGAACCCGATAGGAAGGAGGTGTTTTCTGTGATCAAGGTAGCGTTGAAAAATTGCTGTTTGAAAGAAACCCAGCGGAGAGGCACCTTAACCGGTTCCTCATCGGCATTCTCCGACTCCGAAATGTAATCTACCTCCTGGCCTTCAGCGGTTTCATAGTAGATCGTGGTCCAATCTCTTTCTTTTTCGTATTCCCGTTCCTGTAAGTTGAGCTCAGAAAACCAGTCGAGGGTAAATTTGGTCCCCTGCTGTGGGAGCAACTCATCAAAGCCTTCCAGCTCCAGTTTATACTGAATGAAATCGCTCTCACCTGCCAATTCATAGGTGTGCTTCAGGTAGCGCCCCTCACCAGCCGGTGCAATAAAACTGATGCTATTCGATTCATCTTCTTCAACTTCGAAAGAGCTGCCCTCCACCTGGAAGTAGAGAGAATCGGTGTACACATAGCTTTTGCCAATTGGGAAGCCATAGGCAAAACGGTTTTGCCCGCCTTTTACCAGCATCACCGGCTCCTCGTTAAAGGTGCTGTAGCCCTTTACTTGCACCGCATATACCTGCCCCCCTTTATTGGTCAGGGTGATCTTTATCTTTTCATTTTCGATGGTGTAGAGCTGTTCGCGGCCTTCTGTAAGTGGTGCAAATGGACCAAATGCAGTTTGCTTTTGCTGTGCCAGCACAGAGTCTGCCACCGGACCTGCTACCGGTTCTTCTTCTACCACCTCTTCTGCAGCAGCAGTGGTGTCGATAGCAGGCAGATTGGCGAGGCTATCCTGAATGCGCAGGGCCTCCAGCGAATCCTGGCGAGCCTGTTCTTGTTGTGCGATTTCCTGTTGTGCTTCTACCTGCTCCCGGTTGTAAATGAAGTAGGCAATAAGCAAAATGGAAATGAGTATAAATCCAATGACAGAATTCCGATCCATGCGGGTGTCGCTTCAATAATGATCAAATGCGGAAAAGCGTGGCAAATCTAAGAAGAAGCGGCCACTTTTGATGTGGACGATTCACGAACGTTTTTATGTTCCAAAGCAGCGTTAACAAATCCTACGAATAACGGATGGGGCGCCATTACCGTACTTTTGAGTTCCGGATGAAACTGAACGCCTACAAACCACGGATGTTTTTTCAATTCAACGATTTCCACCAGGTTGCTGTCCGGGTTGATGCCCGAGGCGATCATACCGGAGCGTTCAAACTGCTGTTTGTAGTCGTTATTGAATTCATACCGGTGACGATGGCGCTCTTTGATATGGTCAGCGCCATAGATATCCGCAGCCTTGGTGCCGGGCTTGAGCGTACATTGGTAAGCCCCTAATCGCATGGTACCCCCCTTAATGGTAATGGTCTTTTGCTCTTCCATCAGGTCAATCACCGGGTGGGGTGTGGTGGAGGACATCTCCGTGCTGTTGGCGCCTTCAAGGCCCAGTACATTTCGGGCAAATTCTATCACGGCACACTGCATGCCTAAGCAGATGCCAAAAAAGGGAATATGGTGCTCCCGTACATATTTTACCGTGGTGAACTTACCTTCAATACCGCGTTCGCCAAAGCCGGGGGCCACGAGCACGCCATCGAGGTGGGCCAGCTTTTCGGCTACATTTTCTTCCGAAATGTGCTCAGAATGAATATAGTGTACCTTCACCTTGGCATCATTGCGAGCCCCAGCGTGAATAAATGCTTCACTTATCGATTTGTACGCATCCTGTAGCTCTACGTATTTTCCTACCAGCCCAATGTGCAGGGTAGTGGATGGGTTTTTTAGCTTATCCGTAAAGGCATTCCACTGATCCAGATCCGGCTCTACCTTGGAGGACAGCTTGAGCTTACTCAGCACAATCTTGTCCAGGTTCTCCTTGCGCATCACCAGTGGTACATCATAAATGTTGGGAACATCTATCGCTTCGATTACCGCATTCAGATTTACATTGCAAAACAAGGCAATCTTTCTCCGCAGGTCTTTCTCCAATGGATATTCCGTACGGCATACCAGTATGTCCGGTTGAATCCCGTTTTCCAGTAACTCCTTGACAGAGTGTTGCGTAGGCTTGGTCTTCAACTCTCCTGCTGCTTGCAGAAAAGGTACCAGCGTCAGGTGAATGGTAATGCAGTTGGAGGAGCCGAGTTTCCAGCGCAATTGACGGATGGCTTCCAGGTAGGGTTGTGACTCGATATCACCCACGGTACCCCCGATTTCGGTAATTACGATATCGTAATCCTCTTTTTTACCGAGGTAAAGCATCCTTCGCTGTATCTCGTCCGTTATGTGAGGGATGACTTGGACCGTTTTTCCGAGATAAGCACCTTGCCGTTCTTTGTTGATGACCGTCTGGTACACGCGTCCGGTGGTGACATTATTCGCCTGCGAAGTGGGTACATTGAGGAAGCGCTCATAATGGCCCAGGTCGAGATCGGTCTCTGCACCATCATCGGTGACATAGCATTCACCATGTTCGTACGGATTCAGGGTGCCGGGATCGACATTGATATACGGGTCGAATTTCTGAATGGTAACTCGATAGCCGCGTGCCTGCAACAGTTTGCCCAGAGATGCGGAGATGATGCCTTTACCTAAAGAAGAGGTGACACCGCCCGTAACGAAGATGTGTTTACTCATGATGATACAGCGTTGGTGTGGATGAATCCGTTATGGGATGTAAAGGTACGAAAAGGAGAGGGGCGGGGTATCAATGGTTTTATTTTTTCGGTTGAAAACTATCCTCTCATCGATCAGTTGGTAAGGAATTGATGACACCGAATTGATGATAAACGGTAGCAGAAATGGTACCTTCACCGGTTGTAGTTTATAAAATAGTTGCATGAAGCGCTTTGTACTATCCCTTGCACTCCTTTGCATTCTTCCCGTAGCCAGTTGGGCTACGCACATTATTGGTGGTTTTGTCGATTACCAATACCTGGGCAATAACCAATACGAGATTACCCTTAAAGTCTACCGAGATTGTTTCGGGGGGCAGGCGCCTTTCGACAACCCGGCCAATGTGGCCATTTTTGATGGTACAGGGAGTCTCGTTCGGACAATTTCCCTGTTTACCCCAACGATCACAGATATTGAGCCTACCATCGACAATCCGTGTCTCGTAATTCCACCCCAAGTTTGTGTGGAGGAAGCGGTATACACTACCACAGAAACCTTACCACCCAATGCCACCGGCTATTATTTTACCTATCAGCGTTGCTGTCGAAATGGTAGTATTACCAACGTGCCTAATCCCGGTACACAAGGGGCAACTTACTTCACTTTCATACCCGACTCTTCCACTGCACAAGGGAACAGCAGCCCTGTCTTCCGCGAGTTTCCACCCATTGCCATCTGTGTTAACGAGCCGCTTGTGGTCGATCAGTCTGCTACCGATGCTGACGGGGACTCACTTGTGTATTCGCTTTGTGCCTCCTATGATGGGGGTTCACAAGCCAATCCGGCTCCCAATCCGCCTGCCAGTCCACCGTATAACTTGATTCCCTTCAGCCCGCCCTACACCCCTGGTGACCCCATGGATGCCAATCCAAAATTGGAGATCGATAGCCTGACAGGTGAGTTGACCGCGACACCTACCTTGCAAGGGCAATATGTAGTAGGTATTTGCATAGAAGAATACCGCAATGGGGTGCTGATCGGTACGCACGTGCGAGACTTTCAATTCAATGTGGTGCGCTGTCCTGATGTAGCGGTGATTACACCTCTTCCAGATACCAGTGTGTTATGCGCCCCTTTTGAAATCACCTTCCGGGCAGATAGTACCAATGCCAGTTTCTTTTTCTGGAATTTTGGGGATCCCACCACCACGCAAGATACCTCCTCCTTATTCGAGCCTACATGGACCTATCCTGCCGAAGGGCTTTATACGGTTACCCTTTTTGCAGAAAACAAAGATGGTTGTAAAGACACTACCGAGCAGATCGTAAACATCAAGCAAGCTGCTATTGCCAATTTCGATTATGTACAGGTGTGTCCTGGTGAGCCGGTGCAATTTTTCGATAGCTCCACGACCGACATCGGTCCTTTCATTTCGTGGGACTGGGACTTTGGCGATGGTACCACGTCCACGCAGCAAAATCCAGTACATACCTATACAGGCGCAGGCCCCTTCAATGTTACCCTCACCGCAGTGACCAGTGATGGGTGCGAAGTGGAGGTTACCCGGCAGGTGGTATTTCATCCTGTACCGAATGCCAATTTCAGCACCAGTACGCGTTGTGTCGATCTGCCGATCACCTTTACCGATCAGTCTGCTGTGGCCAATCCTTCGACTTTGGCCCAATGGCAATGGGACTTTGGCGATGGTACAACCGCAAATGTGCAAAATCCAACCCATACCTACACCAATCCTGGCCCCTACACGGTGCAACTGATCGTAGTCTCTAACGAAGGCTGTGCCGATACGATAGCACGAACGATAAATGTGGCCGATAAACTGGTAGCCCAGGCCGATGGCGACACCTCCGTTTGCTTTGATCAACCGGTGCAGTTGAGTGCATCAGGCGGACAGACCTACCAGTGGTTTCCGGCAGCCGGTATCAATAACCCAAACATTGCCAACCCGATCGCCCGGCCACAAGTCAATACGATATACACGGTAGTGGTTTCTGATAGTTGCTATTCCGATACCGCATTTGTGCAGGTGGACCTGCTACCGGCCCCTATTGCCGACTTTACGGCTGACCTGGCTTGCGTAGGTGAGTCGATCCAGTTTTTCGATCAGTCGGTGGATACCTTCGGCCAGAACATCGTGAGTTGGAGCTGGGCCTTTGGCGATGGTGCCACCTCAACCTTGCAAGATCCCGCTCATGTGTATGGGACCAATGGCCCTTTCCCGGTTACCCTCACCGTCACTAACGATACCGGCTGTGTGGCTACCGTTACCAAGCCTGTCGACCCTTTCCCCTTACCTGATGTCGCATTCAGTATTGATACACCTCCTTGCTTGAATCTGCCGACATTGTTTACCGATCGTTCTACGGCTGACACAGGAAATATCATTACCCGAAGCTGGGCCTTTGGCGATGGCAACACGGCTGGGAATGTGGCAACCACACAGCATATTTACGGTATTCCAGGCTTCTACACCATTCAACTGGTGGCTACCACCGACCTGGGCTGTACGGACTCCACCACCCGCACCATCGAGATACGAACGAAAACACAGGCTACGGTCAATCAGCCTCCACCCATCTGTCCGGAGGACTCAGCGCAATTGCTTGCCGGAGGGGGCTTTTTCTATGAATGGTCACCGGCTACCGGACTGAGCAGCGATACGGTAGCCAACCCGAAAGCGTCACCCAATGTCACCACTACCTACACGGTAATTGTAAGTGACAGTTGCTATGCCGACACGGCTACAGTGACGCTTACGGTACACCCAAAGCCTACTGCCGCTTTCAGTTTTACCGATGATTGTGTGAATGACACCACTTTCTTTACCGATCAAAGTACGACCAACAATAGCACTTTAACCAACTGGGATTGGGATCTTGGAGATGGCACGCTCAGCACCGACCAGAATCCGCTTCACATTTACCAGGCAAATGGAACCTACAATGTGACCTTGATTGTCACTAATGATTTTACGTGTACCGACACCCTTACTGTGCCGGTAACCCCTTTCCCGGTAGCCGATTCCGACTTCGATTTCGATACCCTGGCCTGCCTGGGTGAGCCGTTGCAGTTTACCGACTTGAGTACGCTCGTAACCGGTACCATTACCAACTGGCAATGGGACTTCGGAGATGGGTCTACCGGCAGTACGCAGCAAAACCCGAGTCACGTCTACACCCTGCCGGGCAACTATACGGTGCAGTTGATCACCACTACCAACAATAGCTGCCTCGATACCATCGAGAAGGTGGTGGTCATCGAGCCGGATGTGATCGCTACCGCTACCGGAGATACGTCAATCTGTAGTCTGGATGTGGCGCAACTGAGGGCTGGCGGAGGCTTATACTACTCCTGGGCCCCTACAGACCTGGTACTGTCCAATCCGGATAGCGCCATCGTGACGGTGTTGCCAACGCAACCCACCACCTTTACCGTTACGGTAAGCGATGATTGTTCTGCCGATACCGCTACGGTGCAAATTGATCTGCTACCTTGGCCGGATGTGACAGCAGCGTTCGATACCGCCATTTACAAAGGCGAAGTCGCCATCTTGGAAGCCCTGGTGGACAATAGTGTAGTAGGGTTTGACTGGTCGCCCACCTCTACCATTGAGCCCACTTTTGCGCGTACTGATCAACGAAT
>CAJXXO010000121.1 GCA_913062655.1 uncultured Bacteroidota bacterium
CCCCAACAATCCGGTCTTCCATGGCGACCGTACCCCCAACTTCCACAATCTCAGCTTTGCTGCCAGCTACCTGACCTCCATCTGGGACCATTTCACGATTGTGTTTGTAGGCCTCAACAATGTACTCGGAATCGACAACGTATTCAGCTATCGCTACAGCAGCGATGGCAGCTACCGCCAGGCCGTCAAGGCGCCCGAACTGCGCACCCTGGTGGTAGGCGTATTCATCTCATTTGATCACACTAAAAACCCATAATTATGAAGACTCTACTTTTTGCTTTGACACTTATGATCGCAGGGTATGCCCCTGCCCAGGATGCTGCCGCTTATCAGCAGGCGATGCAACAAGCCCTCACTGTACTGGATAGTGCAGAGACAGGGGAGGACTATCAAGCCGCGGCCAACCAATTTGAACGCATTGCACAAGTAGCCACTGCAGAATGGCTGCCCGCCTACTATGCTGCCTTTTGCCACCTCAACCGGGTATCGGCCGGCCTGGAAAAAGAGCAGATCGACCCTACACTCGATCAGGTAGAAGCATTGCTTAGCCAGGCCAGCGACCGCGGTGGCGACAAGAGTGAATTGCAAGTATTACAAGGCTGGACCCATCAAATGCGCATTAATGTGAAGCCCATGCAGCGTGGCCAAAAGTATTCCGGTCTGGCGCGGGAAGCCCTGGGTGCCGCTATCGAAGCTAACCCTGACAATCCGCGAGCGCACTACATGATGGGCACCAATATCTTCTACACACCCAAGATGTTTGGCGGTGGTGCTGAGAAAGCCCTACCCCATTTTGAAAATGCAGTCGCAAAGGCAGAGACCTTTAGCCAAGAGGATCCTTTCTGGCCTAGCTGGGGAGGAGCCCCTTCGGCTTACTTCCTGAAAAAGTGCAAGGAAGAAATTGAGGGCTAATACACCCACCTGAAAACGCTCAGAAGCCCGATGGCAAATGCTGTCGGGCTTTTTTGTTGTTACCTTTACCCCATGCATTGGCAGACCCTTTCATTCCTGGAGCTGGACACGGATCAGTTGTATGCGATTCTCAAGGTACGTCAGGAAGTCTTTGTGATTGAGCAGAAATGCTTCTACCTCGACCCCGATGGTGTAGACCAGATATCGTACCATGTGATCGGGCGCGATGAAAAAGGCGACATCAACGCCTATGCCCGACTCATTCCAGCCGGTGTAGCCTACCCAGAAGTCTCCATGGGGCGGGTGCTTGTGGTCAGGCAGGAGCGAGGCAAAGGGTTGGGTCGTGCGCTTACCAGGCGTTGCCTGGAAGAGGCTGGCCGATTGTGGGGCCACCAACCTATACGCCTATCCGCACAAGCCTATCTGGTCAAGTTTTACGAAGATTTCGGTTTTCATACCGTTGGGGAAGAATACCTGGATGCCGGTATTCCGCATATAGAAATGCTGCGTCCTATTTGAGGCTCATCGGCAACCGCTCGCGGGTGAGGATTCCCTTCGCCATTTTCAGATGAAAAACGGCCTTGTGCTCTTCAAGAATGCCTTTCACTTCATGTTGTAGGATCTCCATCAGGCGATCGTAATCGCCAAAGAGTTGTGTACTCAGGCCATTCACTTCCACTTTGATGCCATTGTATTGCTTCAGCCTTTCGCAAAAAGCGGTCACCACAGCATCGTAATCCTCTGTAAGCGGGTTCAGGCTGATCTCTACGGTAGCTTGCATCACTCTACTTTTAGCACTTCAATCTCAAAAATCAGGGTAGCTAATGGTGGAATAACCGGTGGATAACCCCGCTCGCCATACCCCAATGTATAAGGCACTACCAGCGTACCCTTACCCCCTTCGCGGAAGTAAGTCAATCCCTCGTCCCAGCCCGGAATCACCCGGCCGGCACCGATAGGAAATGAAATGGGCTGTCCGCGATCGTAGGAGGCATCGAATTTTTTACCGCTGACAAGCTTGCCGATATAATGCACCGTAACGGTCTTACCCGGTTTCACCGTGTCCCCCTCACCCTCTTTTTCGATATAGTAGAAAAGACCGGAAGAGGTTTCAATGGCCTCGGGTAAGCTATCCTTGGCGTATTCGCTGGCAGCAGATAGGGCCATCGCTTTTTTCTGTTCTTGCTGCTCTTCGAATTCGTTCACCTTTTCCTGGAAGACATCCGCAGCGGCAAATGCTTCTGCCTCCTCCCCCTTGCGATGAATACGAATGCTATCCATAGCATCTCCTTGCTCGATAGCGTCCACTACATCCTGACCCTCCAGCACATAACCAAAAACACTGTGCTTTTTGTCCAACCAAGGGGTGGCCTTGTGGGTGATGAAAAACTGACTACCATTGGTGCCCGGTCCGGCATTGGCCATCGACAAGGTACCCGGACGGGAGTGTTTCAATTCAGGATGAAACTCATCCGGAAAACGATAGCCGGGCGAGCCCTGTCCGGTGCCGGTCGGATCTCCGCCCTGTACCATGAAATTTTGAATCACCCGGTGCCAGGTCAACCCATCGAAGAAAGGTTTGCCCGGCCCTTTGGCGCTGTTGGGAATTTTGCCCTCCGCCAGGCCCACAAAGTTGCCTACCGTCATCGGTACTTTTTCGTATTCCAACTCCACCAGTATATCTCCCTTGGTGGTGTAAATAGTGGCATACAAGCCGTCAGGTAGCGTGTCGATGGACATAGTGGTCGATTGAGCAGTAAGGTAGAAAGGCAGAACCCCGATCATCAGCACAAGCCAAAAGCGATTCATAAACGGTTCATTTTTTAGCGATACAAATATATCCAATCTCTGACGTGAAAAGGCCCTCCCACGGGAAGGCCTTTTCTATTGGATACTGTGAAACGGATAATTGAGGTCCAGGATGATTATGGGATGGTGGCTGACCAGATTGCTTCCTACTCCACTTGAAGCGGGAAGGCCGCTTTCATGGTTGGGATGTTGGGTTACGTCATCCAGGCGTTGTCTTCCATCAGGCTAAGGAGTTCGGGCAGGGAGAAATTGCATTTCATGTTCACATGCACATATTCATCCGCCCCCAGCACTACGACCACCAGCCGCCTAATCCGGTCCTTGCGCCACTTGACACTGACTTGTACTTTTTCATCGGCTGTAAGCACGGTGATGAGTGACTTGAAGTGGCGTTTTTGATAGCGTTGGATCCTGCGGTCGGCCTTCCGTTCGTGTCGGGCATCCATCTTATCTCCTTCTACCACATTTACCGTAACCGACCCTACATGTCGCAAAAGGTCCGCCAATTGGGGCTCTTCCTTCGCTACAATGCCGGCTCCGGTCTTGATCAGAAACCCTGGTATCCAAAGAGAAAGTCGTGTACCCTCTTCCGAAGAAGTAGGCACTTGCTCCGCATGAGGCGAAGCAAGCACCATGATCGGGAAAAAAAGAAGTAATAGAAATGATGAGCGTTTCATGGTTTTGGCTTTTTACGGGTAGATTACTCGGCTTGTGTACCGTTAGACTCTTGTTCTTCCTGCAATTTTTGCAGTTTATCTAGTCCCTCGATACCCATACCATTGCCCATTTGCATCATGGCATTCAGATCCAGTGCTCCATCGATGCTGACATAGACAAATTCATCGGGTGAGCCGACCAGGATCAACAACTGGCTGACCATTCCTTCACCGAGGTCTTTGGCCATAATGCGCACATTTTCCATGCCGTCTTTCACGCGCACCAGCTCCCTGTAGGCGGTAACATCCAGTTCTTTCTCCGCTTCCACGTAGAGGGCATCACCCTTGTACTGGCCTTCGTTAGCCTCGTAGGCCAACACCTGAATACCAGTGAGTCCTTTCAAGGCTTCTTTCATCTGCTCCATTTCTGCATCGCCTTCCATTTCGATGCTGCTCATCAGCTCGAATAAATCAGCGGTAACATGTACAGAGGTGAAGCCCTCTTCACCGGCATACTTGCTGAAAAACTGGTTGAGCGGATTCTGCGCCAAAGCCATCATCGGCAAGGCAGCTACAGCGACTAATAAGAATAACTTTTTCATGGTTTTTTGTTTTGATTCGCCTGTAGGACGGAGAGAGGTGGAAAAAAGTTACAGGGCAAGAAAAAATTTCTGCTCCCGCTTCGCTACATGGCCAAAACCGGCCGCTATTGCTGCACATTCGGTAACTTGTGAAACGATGCAACGCTGGTATCCCTGGACTGAGATCGCCCTTTGGACACTGGGCTTATGCTGGCTGGCCTTTCTGCCAACAGGGGAGGGCCACCTTACCCTCTGCCCGATAGGGGCATTGGGCTTTACCTGGTGTCCGGGTTGTGGCTTGGGGCATGCCATACACGAACTGTTTCAAGGCAATTGGCAAGGCTCCTGGCAGCACCACCCCTTTGCCGGACCGGCTGTTGCGATTCTCTTGTACCGAATTGTTTCGCTCATTCTACAATCCAAAACCATACAACATGTACGAAAAGCTAAGCACCCTGCTGCCTAATTTGGAAGCCGAGGAGGCCGTTTTCATCAAAGAAGCGACCCAGGATATGACCGATCAGGAATTCAACAATTTTCTCATGGTCTATCGTGGCAAGCGCAGAGACCCACAGCTAATCTTGTTGACCACCATTTTAGGCTTTGTAGTCATAGCCGGGGTGCAACGGTTCCTTCTCGGACAGATCGGGATGGGGATCCTCTACCTGTTTACAGCCGGCCTTTGCTTTATTGGCACTATTTACGATCTGGTCAACTATAAATCGATGGTAAATGAATACAACCGCCAGATGGTGGTAGAGGCCAAGCAAATGATGACTGTATTGAATCGGTAGCTAAAAACATAACATTTTTGGAATGTAATCCAGAAATATTATGATATTTTTGGAATGAATTCCGAAAATATGATAAAAAGAGCGCAGTTATCGTATGCTCAGCAGCGATTGTTTAAAGGCAAGGCGCTTATCATCTATGGCGCCCGCCAGGTAGGAAAGACTACGTTTTGCGAGCAACTATTGCAAGGCCTACAGAAGAAAGTTTTACGGCTCAATGGCGACTACATTACAACCAGACAGGAATTGGCAGAGCCTTCTATAGCGGAGCTACAGCGGATAATTGGTGATCATGAGGTAGTGTTTATTGATGAAGCACAGCGTTTAAAAGAGCCAGGATTGCTATTAAAAATCATAGTGGATCAGATGCCACAGGTTCAAGTGATTGCTACGGGTTCATCATCATTTACACTGGCTGGTCACGTCAATGAGCCTCTTACAGGACGCAAGTATGTATTGCACTTGTCCCCCTTGTCTTATCGGGAATTGGTTGACCATACAGATTATCTGTCTGAAAAGAATGCGCTCTCTTCCCGACTCTTGTATGGTAGTTATCCTGAGGTTGTTACGGATCCAGATATGGCAGAAGAGCATCTTCGGTTACTAGCTGAAAGCTATTTGTATAAAGATTTGTTTGCCCTGGAAGAAATCAATCGTCCGCAACTGTTTGATAAGTTGATCCAAGCACTAGCCTTGCAGGTAGGAAATGAGGTTCGCCTATCTGAGCTAGCACAAACGGTTGGAGCTGACCACAAAACAACAGCTAAATACCTCGACCTACTGGAACAAGCGTTTGTGATTTTTATGTTGCCAGCCTTCAGCCGGAATGTGCGGAATGAAATCAAAAAAGGACGTAAGGTTTACTTTTACGACAATGGTATTATCAATGCGATAACTAGTAATTTCAACACGCTCAACAACAGGAATGATGTTGGTGCCTTATGGGAAAACTATATGGTAGCCGAGCGAAGGAAGTTTTTAGAGCAACAACGCTTATTTAGAAGGACTTTTTTTTGGCGAACTACCCAACAGCAGGAGGTTGATTACATCGAGGAAGAAGGGGAACAATTGATGGCAGTTGAGTTTAAATGGAAAGACAAAGGCAAAAAAGATGTACCCTTGACCTTTCGAAAAGCTTATCCTCATGCTACCAGTCAAGTCATATCTTCTGCAGACTACCACGAATTTCTATACCCTATCTAGTTTTTTATGCAAAAAATAACGAACCATGCTCATTACCACCACCAATAGCTTGCAAGACCGCAAGGTAATCGAATACAAAGGCATCGTATCTGGCGAAGCCATTATTGGCGCCAATTTGTTCAAGGACATCTTTGCCGGCCTCCGCGATATCGTGGGTGGGCGCTCCGGCAGCTACGAGCGTGTGCTACGTGAAGCCAAGGACAATGCCCTGGCCGATCTGGAAGTGGCCGCCCGTGCTGTGGGGGCCAATGCCGTGATTGCCGTTGACCTCGACTACGAAACCATCGGTTCCGGGGGCAGCATGCTGATGGTCAGCGCCAGTGGTACTGCCGTAGTCGTGGAATAAAAGTTTCCGCTGGAACTTTAGTACTTGCCTATAACTTATTACCGCACCTCCGGCCGCGGCCGGCCCCCTATTTTTGTGCTCACAATATTGCTCAATATGTCCAAACCAGGCGTTTCCGTTCAAGAAACCACCCAAGAAGAACAACAGGTACAACTGCGTCACCTCAAATTGGAGGATTATCACAACTTGAAGGTAGCCATGCGCAAGGCGTATCCACAGAGCCAGGAGCTCCACTGGACAGAAGCGGAGATCAAGCGGCTGCTGAAGAAGTTTCCCGAAGGCCAACTGTGTGTATTGGTGGAAGGACACGTGGTGGCTTGCGCCATGTCTATCATTGTGGATTACAAGAAGTATGGCGACAATCACACCTACAAACAGATTACCGGTAATTATACCTTCAATACCCATACGGAGGACGGGGATGTGCTATACGGGATCGACATTTTCGTTCACCCGGAATACCGGGGCATGCGGTTGGCCAGGCGATTGTACGAAGCCAGGAAAGAATTGTGCGAACACTTCAACCTGCGAGCCATCATTGCAGGAGGACGCATACCCCTCTACAGCCAGCATGCTGGTGACATGACACCACGGCAATACATCGAAAAGGTACGCCAGAAGGACCTCTATGACCCGACCCTGTCGTTCCAGCTCAACAATGATTTTCACGTTAAGAAGATACTGCGCAACTACCTGGAAGGTGATAAGGCCTCTAAGGAATATGCCACGCTACTGGAATGGAACAATATCTATTACGACCGTGACGAACTGGTATTGAAGCACCACAAGTCAATCGTACGGCTGGGCCTGGTGCAGTGGCAAATGCGCCCCACGCGCGACCTCGATGCCATGTGCGATCAGATCGAGTTTTTTGTGGATGCCGTCAGCGGCTACAAATCCGATTTCATTCTCTTCCCGGAGCTGTTCAATGCCCCACTTATGGCGCAATACAATCAACTCTCCGAGCCGGAAGCCATTCGTGAACTGGCCAGCTACTCCCAACCCTTGCTGGACAAGTTCGTGGAGTTTGCTATTGCGTACAACATCAACATCATCACCGGCAGTATGCCTTTCCTGGACGAAGAAGGGGTGCTGAAAAATGTAGGCTATCTCTGCCGGAGAGATGGCACCTACGACTACTACGAAAAGCTGCACATCACGCCAGCCGAACGACAGGCCTGGGGTATGACCGGTGGCGATCGCATGAAGGTATTTGATACCGATAGCGGCCGCATTGGGGTGCAAGTTTGC
>CAJXXO010000122.1 GCA_913062655.1 uncultured Bacteroidota bacterium
TGGCCTTTTTTACCATGTTCATGGACCGGGCCGCGGTCGTTGAAAAGCTTAAGACCCATTACCCGGCTGACACCCCCGTGGCTGTTGTGCAGCATGCCGGCTACCCGGAAAAAGAGCAGGTCATCCCGGGAACCCTGGACAGCATTCTTGAAAAACTCGAGGGCAGGGATATCGGCTTTGAATACATGTTTTACGTGGGCGATTTTCTGAAAGACCGCAGCACGGCGAGCAACTGAAATCTAACAGACAAGGAGTGCTTACAATGAAAAAATATGGATTCCTGGCAGTGATCACCCTGATTGTTTTCTTTATGACAGCGGCCGCCGCCCGGGCCCCCGGGCGAGGGCCCCGACGCCCTCAACGTGCACCACACCGAGATTACATCGAGACACGCGACGTTTCATGGGCATCTTTGATCGCTTTACCCGCCAGAACGATGAACAGGAGCAGAAGAAGCTGGAGGAAGGGCTCGAGAAGACCCGCACCAGCTTCTTCGGGAAGATCAACCGGCTCGTGCGGGGCAAAGACACCGTCGACGCCGAGGTGCTCGACCAGCTGGAAGAGATTCTCGTAACGAGCGACGTGGGCGTCGAAACCACGCTCGACATTATTGAACACGTGGAGGAGCGGGTAGCCAGCGACCAGTACGTATCCACCAAGGAGTTGAACCGGCTGATCCGTGACGAGATCGCCAAGCTGATGCTCGAGGATGCCCCCGAGCGGCCGGCCGACTTTGACGCCCCCCTGCCCACGAAGCCGTACGTCATTATGGTGGTGGGCGTGAACGGGGTAGGTAAGACCACCACCATTGGTAAGCTGGCCCATCACTACAAGAATGCCGGTAAGAAGGTGATCCTTGGTGCAGCAGACACCTTCCGTGCGGCAGCAGTAGATCAGTTAACCATTTGGTCCGAGCGAGTGGGCGTGGATATTGTGAAGAAAGATATGGGCTCCGATCCCGCATCTGTTGCCTTCGAGACTGTACAAGCAGCAGTAGCTGCCGATGCTGATCTCTGTATTGTTGATACAGCCGGTCGTCTGCACAATAAGGTCAATCTCATGAATGAGCTGACCAAAATCAAAAAAGTGATGAGCAAAGTTCATCCCGATGCGCCCCATGAGGTGTTGCTGGTTTTGGATGCCTCTACCGGTCAAAATGCTTTGGAGCAAGCCAAGCAATTTACCAAGGCCACTGAGGTGACGGCCCTCGCTTTGACCAAGCTTGATGGTACAGCTAAGGGAGGCGTTGTGCTAGGCATTGCCGACCAGTTTAAAATTCCAATCAAATACATCGGCATTGGTGAACGCATGGAAGATCTACAAGTCTTCAATCGTGAAGCGTTCGTGGATGCCTTATTCAGCGGAGCAACAGTATGAGAACCAAGTCGCACAAAGCCAACAAAGTCAATGTCATTACCCTGGGGTGTTCCAAGAATATGGTGGACTCCGAAGTGATGATGCACCAGCTTCGTGCCAATGATTTTGAAGTCAGCCATCAGGCAACACAGCTCGACAGCAATATTGTGATCATCAACACTTGTGGTTTTATCGACCGGGCAAAGGAAGAGTCCGTCAACACTATTCTGGAATACTCGGAGCTGAAGGAAGCGGGCGAACTGGAGAAGCTTTATGTCACCGGATGCCTGAGTGAACGTTA
Organism: uncultured Bacteroidota bacterium; assembly: GCA_913062655.1. Taxonomy (GTDB): domain Bacteria; phylum Bacteroidota; class Bacteroidia; order Chitinophagales; family S012-47; genus CAJXXO01. The sequence continues at coordinate 1,658 of CAJXXO010000122.1, forward strand.
CCGGGATGACCTGCGCCAGGAGATACCCGAGGTAGACGATTGGTTTGGCACCCTCGAATTGCCCCTGTTGCTGGAGCGGTTGAATGCCGACTACAAGCACGAGCTAATCGGGGAGCGAAGCTTGATAACACCACCGCATTATGCCTATCTCAAGATATCAGAAGGCTGTAACCGTACCTGTGCATTTTGCGCTATCCCTCTAATGCGGGGCAAACACGTTTCAAAACCGATAGAAGATGTGGTGCAGGAGGCGAAAAACCTCGTGCGTGATGGCGTGAAGGAGATAATGTTGATTGCGCAGGAGCTTACCTACTACGGACTGGATATCTACAAGAAGCGCAGACTGGATGACCTGCTGGATGCACTTGCCGGTGTGGAGGGGCTGGAATGGATCCGTTTGCACTATGCCTATCCGACCAAGTTTCCTACAGAAATACTGCCGGTTATTCAGGCACACGACAATATTTGCAACTACCTGGACATTCCTCTGCAGCATGCCAGTGACCCCGTGCTTAAGCGCATGCGCAGGCAGATCACACGTCTGGAAACGGAAGCGCTATTGGACCGAGTCAGGGCAGAAGTGCCGGGCATCGCCATACGTACTACCATGCTCGTAGGGTTTCCGGGTGAAACAGAGGAGGACTTCCAGCAATTGTGCGATTTCGTGGAGGAGCAACAATTCGAACGGCTGGGTGTCTTCACCTATTCGCACGAGGAGAATACAGCCGGGTTTGCATTGGAGGACGATGTACCGGAAGAGGTCAAACAAGAGCGAGCTGCCGCACTTATGGAGATTCAGCAAGGTATTTCCTGGAGTAAAAACCAGGATAAGGTGGGAAAAACCTACAAAGTACTCTTTGATCGAAAGGAGGGCGATTATTTTATTGGCCGTACCGAATTTGACTCACCGGAGGTGGATAATGAAGTCTTGGTCAAAGCGGAGGAAAACTTTGCGCGCATAGGTGATTTTGCCAGGGTAGAAATCACCTATGCTGAAGAATTCGACCTTTACGGGAACATCGTTACCAAATAGACGTTGGAACAAATAATTTATCCGAAACCACGCACTGCATGCAATTTCACAAGCTATCCTTTGCCGAGACCGGGCAGTTTTCCCAACTGATTGTCGATTATATGGAAGGTCAACCGGAGTTGGCCAAGTTCTACAAGTACCCACCCAGCCTGGAATCTTACGACCGCGTCATCAGTGAGAAAAGCATGCAGGATATTGATAGAGAGACTTTGGTGCAAGTGCTCAAGGATCAATACGCTGGGGTTGCAATCAATGATCAAGTACGCGATAATATTGAAGCACTGCGCGATAGCAATACCTTCACCATTACCACCGCTCATCAACCGGTTATCGGTACCGGGCCATTGTACATGATCATCAAGATACTGGCGGCTATCAATCTGGCGGAGACGCTAAATGAAAAGTATCCGGATGTACGGTTTGTACCCGTGTATTGGTCGGGAGGTGAGGACCATGACTTTGAAGAGATCAATCACTTACACGTGTTTGGAAAGACGGTGACGTGGGAAGCACCTGCAGGTGGACCAGTGGGTCGCATGTCTACCGAGTCGATGAGTGATTGGGTGGAAGAATTGGAAGCTATTTTGGGCGACCATCCTAACGCCTCCTCGTGGATGAAGCTGATCACCACCAGCTATCGCGATCAGCCAACGCTCGCCAAAGCCAATTTTCACATCATGCACCAGCTCTTTCAATCCTATGGACTGGTGGTGCTCTCTTCCGATGAGCCCAGGCTGAAAGCACTGTTCAGCCCCATTATGGAGCAGGAACTGTTTGCGCCTAAGAGCCCTTCTTTGGTAGCGGAAAAGGTGGCTGCGCTTGAAAAACTAGGATACCATGAACAGGCACATGCCCGCGATATCAATCTATTCTATCTCATGGATGAGTTCCGGGCACGCATCACCTACAATGAAAGCCGGGACCGGTATGAAGTGGTCGATACAGACATTAAATTTAGTGAAGACACGCTCCGTGCCGAACTCCGTGATCATCCGGAGCGGTTTAGCCCAAATGTGATCCTTCGTCCCCTCTTTCAGGAGTCAATTTTACCCAATCTGGCCTATGTAGGCGGTGGTGGAGAGTTGGCCTATTGGATGCAGTATGAATCACTTTTTGAGCACTACAAGGTCAACTTCCCGATGCTCGTACTCCGCAATAGTGTAATGTGGTTGGATAAAGGGGCGCACAAGAAGCGGCTGCAGACCGAACTGACCTTGCACGACCTTTTTCGCGATGTTGATGAACTGATTAAGGAATATGTGAAAGAGCATGCGAAGGATGAATTGTCGCTTGCCCCACAGAAACGCGCACTTCGCGACCTGTTTGCCGAAGTAGTGGAAATGGCTGTAGCTATTGATCCCACCCTTGAAAAGCCGGTGAAAGGGGAGGAGCAGAAAACAATTAATAGCTTGGAAAAGCTGGAAGCTAAGTTGCTGAGAGCTGAAAAACACAAGTTCGATACGGCTGTCAACCAAATCCGCTGGATCAAAAACAAGGTATTCCCGGAGGGCAAACTGCAGGAGCGCTACGATAACATCGCCATGTATTGGCAAAAGCACGGCCCAGCATGCATTACCATGCTGAAAGAAGCCATCCAGCCTTTAGAGGATCAGTTTGTGATCATCGAGGAAGATTAGTGGATAAACTGCATAATCCGCTCCCAACGAATGGAAGCGAACCAGCCCTTATCACTGTTCAGATCGCGGGAGAACCAAATGAACCAAGGCTTGCCAACAATATGGTCTTCCGGTACGAAGCCCCAAAAGCGACTGTCTTGCGACTGGTGTCGATTATCACCCATCATCCAGTAGTAGTCTTGCTTAAAGGTGTACGATTCTGCCGATTCTCCGTTGATATAAATGGATGTACCCTCCACGCGTAGGTCATTTCCCTCGTATTCTTTAATCACTCTTTTGTAGAGGGGGAGGTTGGCCCGGTTAATGGGCACCGTTACGCCTTTTTTCGGAATCCAGATCGGACCATAATTGTCAATGTCCCAATCGTACCGTTGAGGTGCATTGGGGAAAATTACCCCCTTCTCCTGACCGGGTACCTTGAAGCCCGTCAGCATTTTAACATTTTTGATAAAGCTCACCTCTTCCATGGCTTTGGCATTGGAAGAATAAGTGGTCAAAATGTATTCGTAGCCATGGCCCCCGGGCAGCGGATTGCCCTGGTAGCGCTGCTTAGTAGGGTCATAAGCCATATCAAATTGTTCAAAGAAACGTGGTCCGAGCACATTGTCGCTCACTACCCGATAAGTCATCTGTGATTTCGGGATATCCTCCCCCTTTTCGCCATTGATATAGATTTGCCCCTCCCGAATTTCGAGGGTATCACCAGCTACGGCCACGCAACGCTTGACATAGTTTTCCTTTTTATCGAGCGGTCGTACGGTGATTTCACTGTCTGGAAACTTGCGACCATCACGCATGCGCACCAAGTCATAATAGCTACTCTCTTGCTGCCTGACCACCACGGTGTCCCCTTCAGGAAAGTTGAATACCACCACGTCATTTCGCTCCACTTCGGTTAGGCCCGGGAGGCGGAAATAGGGTAGCTGCACGAAGTCGAGATAGGCTTTGGTATTGAGGATTGGCATGGTATGGTGTGCCAGTGGAAAAGCCAATGGCGTAATTGGTACGCGCGCCCCGTAGTGAAACTTACTTACAAACAGGTGGTCACCTACCAGCATACTTCGCTCCATAGACGGGGTAGGAATCTTGTAGGCTTCAATAAAAAAGGTGCGAATGAAGGTGGCCGCAATCAGCGCAAAGATGATGGCATCGGCCCACTCTCGCCAGGCCGGCTTTTTGACCCCTCTGTACAACTCGGCTGCCGGTCCTTCATAGCGAATGTTGTCGTTAAAGCCCAGATAGGGCAAGTAGGCAAAGGGAAACAACATCGCCAGGGTTTGTGCTCCCAAGCCGTCCTGCCCGAAAGACTTACAGATCTCTACTAATAGTAGAAAAGGGACAACCAGGTTGACGATCGGGACGAAGACCCAAATGAACCACCACTTAGGCTTACCCACGAGCTGAATCAGTACCCAAAAGTTGAGAAAGGGAACAATCGCCTTCCAACCGGCTTCACCGGCCTTTTCAAATATGCGCCAAAGGCCCACATGGATCGCTATGGCAGAAAGTAGAAAAAAGGCGTAGTAAATAATATCGACTGTGCTCATGTTGCTATGCTAAATACCTAAAACGTCTTGCATGGTGAATATGCCTTGTCGCCCAATAAGCCAGCGGGCGGCTGTGAGGGCACCACTGGCAAATCCTACCCGGCCATGTGCTTCATGCTTGATCTCAATACTATCGATCGGACTGTCGTACCGTACCACGTGAGTGCCGGGCACCTCATCTTTTCGATGGGCTAAAATTAGCAATTCTTTATCCGTGGTGGCGTTTTCCAGCACCCACTTCTCTTTGCGTTTGACGTTTTTTAGGATTTGCTCGGCAAGGGTGATGGCCGTTCCACTCGGGGCATCTTGCTTATGGATGTGATGCGTTTCGTCAATGGTAATGTCGTAGGGATGATCGTTCATCAGCTCGGATAAGCGTTGGTTGATGGCGAAAAAGAGGTTTACGCCTATTGAAAAATTGGAGGCATACAGAAAAGCACCCTCACGTTGCCGGCAAAATTGCGTCACCTCCTCCCATTGCTCCAACCAGCCGGTGGTGCCAGAGGCTACCGGTAAGCCAGCAGCAATGGCCCGTTTGATATTGGTCACTGCACTGTCAGGTGTAGAAAAATCGATGGCAACATCTGCCTCCGCCAATTGGGCCGTGGTAATCTGGTTGCTGTTGTCTTGATCCACTTTGAGCACGATCTGATCTTCATCACTTGCTTGCACCAACTCCTCGATCATATGTCCCATTCGGCCGTAGCCTAGTAAAGCGATCTTCATAGCTATGTCCGGTTTTAGAAGGTCATCGAAAATTGCAACCCACCGTAATTGCCCCAACCCGGCTGAAACTCCCACATCGGACGAATGTGCGTGGCCCAGCTCAGGTCATCACTCATATCGAAGTTATACAAGTGTCCATCTACGATGGCATCCACTACATTGAGCAGGTACAAACCAGCGGTGATGATATAGCTCAGGTCGCGGTTTCTACGGTAAAAGTCCTGCAATTGTAAAAGATTATCGTTGGTAAACTGCTGTGTAAACTCCGTTTCGTAACCATTATTGGGGTATTCATCTGTTCGGGTGATATAGGCAATCTGTGTATCGCGGTAGCGCTGCTGATTAAAAATGATGAAACCTACGCCCGTACCGATAGCACCATATACGATAGGTAGTTTCCACCATTTACCGTTGTACAGTTGGCCTAAACCGGGCATAAGGGCGGAGTAATAGGCCGCTTTACCCGGTGAGTGCTTGTCTTGCGGCTGTGCAAAGGTGTAGGCATCCAATACGTTCATACCGTAGCTGTAAATGGTAAAAAACAATGCGTGGGTATTCCATTGCTGTCGTTGGTTGGCTTTAACCAATAGGGCAGAGGTGCTTAAGGAGTTGGCGAAGATATCTTGGGTAGACGTGTCTCCATCTAAACGGAGTGATGCCGCTTCATTGTAGGTGTTTTTATCCTGCTGGGTTTGATAGATGGCATAGGCGCCTAGCGCTACACCTCCTGCTGCAATTGGTGTTTTCCAGGTCTGTTGATTGGTCCATTGACCATACCCGGGCAGGAAAGCCGATCTGCGGGCAATCTTAGCAGGGGTGAGCGATGGTTGCGCTGATGGCGATTGCTCTACGGCAGCCGTATCCTGTGCTACTACCCAAAGACTGATCAGGCAAAATGTAGCTATCAGGCTAGCCTTCAT
>CAJXXO010000123.1 GCA_913062655.1 uncultured Bacteroidota bacterium
TGTTGGCAGAACCTGCCCCGGGAAAACAGGTGGTCGTCCTCTACCCGTTGTATCTCGATTACGAAATTGAAAACCAGTACCTCGTCAATGCGGCCACCTTTGACGGCCACCTGCCGCATGGCGTTGACTGGACCGCAGACCCTCCAGAGACAGGCGACTATGTACCCCTGCAGCACGGCCTGGGAGGGCTGTATCGCATACAAGCTGATCCCTGGGTGCCCTATGTGAGCCGTTTACTGTGGACCTTGGCACTGATCATTGGCTTGTGGGCCCTGGCTCGGTTATTCAGCCACTTGGGCAAGCATCAGCCCTGGTCCGCTTTCCTTGGCTTACTACTGCTGACAGGTGGATTACGCGCCATCAGCTTAATTGCCTACCCGGAGTTGTTGACCCACATTGAGTTGTTCTCCCCTCGACATTATGGTACGTCTGATCTGGCCCCCTCATTAGGAGACCTATTGCTCAACGTAGGGTTGGTATTGTTCTGGATCATTTATGTCATTACCCATGTACCGATGCCACGACCGAAGCAGCGCACGCAACAATGGTTGGCCAGCGGTCTGTCATTGCTATTGGTCTTGGTCAGCGGCCTGTACATCCTGGAGATCACCGAAACCCTGGTGATTGATTCCAGCATAGTTTTTGACATCTCAGACTTCTTTGCCATCAGCCATTACACCATTGTGGGGTTGCTGATAATGGCCTTGCTGATGCTCATCTGGTTCCTGTTAATCGCGTTGTTGGTACCCTACGCCTGGCGCTGCCTGCCGAGGTTGTCACAGCGTTGGCTGATAGGGCTGGTGGTGTTGATCCTCTACCTGCCCGTTGCGTTGTGGCGCTTACCCTTTGATGATGTTTTGATGGCCACCCTGACAGGTGTGCTGTTGATTGGTTTGTTTAGTCTGTTGGACTGGCGGGGCCAGCGGTTGCGCTTTTTTTGGACACAGGTATTTTGGATAACCTTATTTGCCGCCATCACAGCTTTGTTTCTGCACCGTTTTAATACCATCAAACAGACGGAACTCCAGCAATTATACGCCCGGTCATTGACCCAACAAGATCACCTCACGGAATTCATGTTCAGCGAGGTGAAGCCCAAGCTAATGGATGATGCCTTCATACGGGGCTATTTTGCCAATCCTTTGATCTCTAAACGCCAACTGGAGCGAAGACTCAATTTCCTCTATTTCAAAGACCAGCTCAATAAGTATGATATCGAGGTATACACCTATCTCGACAATGCGATTCCCTACAAGAACGATTTTCAAAAATCCCTATCCGATTTTTTCATACAGATCGGCTCCAGTGGCCGAACGACCTCGGTACCCGACCTCTACTTCTTCCCCGAAACCCCGGACAACCTGGAGTACCTGGCTATGCTTCGCGTCTATGATGACCCCGACAATCCTGTAAGTGATAACCAAGTGGGGCGGGTGGTCATTTCCTTTAAAATCCAATCCTATGGACTGTCATCCGTATATCCCGAGCTCTTATTGAGTACCACTATTCGCGAATCCGTGATTGAAGAGGAGTACGATTATGCTTTTTATGTGCGCAACAAGCTGGTAAAGCGAGAAGGTAGCTACCCTTACCCGCTGCAATATGAAGGCCAGGGGGGGGAACGGTTCTTAACCTACGAGGAGGGAGATTTTGAGCACCTGATCTATGAGGAAATACCTGGGCGAAGTGTCTGGCTGACGCAACGCAAGGCTAGTAATTTTCAACCGCTGTCGCTCTTTTCCTATCTCTTCTGCCTCTATCTAATCCTGTTACTGCTAAGCAATGGCGTTTATGTCGGGTATCGCTACATCACCGGCCGCGCGGTAAGAGTGGGATGGCAGTACTTGTCCTTCCGTTCGCGCATCCAGCTATTTATTGTCCTCATCATCGTCTCCTCCTTTGTCCTGATCGGGGTGCTGACGGTGACCAACATCAAGCGCCAGTACAACGACTACCACTACGAGCGTTTGCTGCGCAAGACGAAGCAAATCCTTTCCGGGTTGGAGTATTTACGTGACAATAGCAGCGACACGTTGACGACATGGGAGCGCTTTTTCCGCTCCGATGAGCTGTATTTCAACGTAATCAACTTGTCAGAGATCCACTCGATGGATATCAACCTGTACGACAAGCAGGGCCGGCTGATCGAATCGTCACAACCTGATATTTTCAACAAAGGCCTGATCGGACGATTGGAAGACCCTATCGCGGGTCGTGAGGTGGTCAACAACCGCCAAAGTCAGTACCTCCAGAGTGAGACTATTGGTGGATTGTCTTTCATCAGTGCGTATGTGCCCTTATTGAATCCAGATCAGCAAGTGGCCGCAACACTGAATTTACCCTACTATGCCAAGGAAAAGAACTTAAACGAGGAGATCAATGCCTTCCTGGTCTATTTCATCAACATCTATGTGCTCCTTTTTGTACTGGCCGGCATGATGGGTGTTTTGGTGTCGAATAGTATCACCCGACCCCTCACGGTGCTGGGTGATAAGATGAAACGGGTACAGCTTGGCCAGCGCAACGAACCTATTCGCTGGCGTACTAAGGACGAGATCGGCCAGCTTATTGCGGAGTACAACAAAATGTTGGTAGCGCTGGAAGAGAGCGCGCAACTGCTCGCACAAAGTGAACGGGAGACCGCCTGGCGGGAAATGGCACGTCAGGTGGCGCATGAGATCAAGAATCCACTGACGCCCATGAAGCTGAGCATTCAGTTGCTGCAACGTGCCCAGAAAGAAGAACTGCCTGACCTGCAAGACCGGGTGGCCCGCACGGCAGATACCCTCATCGAGCAGATCGAAAACCTGAACCGCATAGCCAGTGAGTTTTCCTCTTTTGCCAAGATGCCACCTGCCGATATGGAGCCACTGGTAATCAACGATCTATTGTACAATGTGATCGACCTGTTCAAAAATGAGTCGGTTGACCTGCAGGCACAGTTGCCGGAGGAGCGCTATCAAGTTTATGCCGACAAGGGGCAGATGGTGCGCCTGTTCAACAACCTGATCAAGAATGCGATACAAGCCATTCCTGATGATAGGGAGGGCGAGATATTTATTGGGTTAAAGCGGGAAGGGTCCACGATCATTGTAAAAGTAGAGGACAATGGAATTGGTATTTCTGACGAACAAGCCGAAAAAGTGTTTGTTCCCAATTTTACCACGAAGAGCTCCGGCACCGGATTGGGATTGGCCATGGCAAAGAAGATCGTGGAGCTCTCTAAAGGCACCATCACATTCACCTCAACAGTCGGCAAAGGCACTACATTTTTTGTAACATTGCCGCTCTTTGAAGAAGCGAAAGGAGATTCATGACACGAGCCACATCAGCACAACTGTACGAAGAAGCGCTACAATACTTTCCCGGAGGCGTCAACAGCCCTGTTCGGGCTTTCAAAAGCGTAGGCGGAACCCCGCTGTTTATTGACAAGGGCGAGGGCCCGTTTATCTGGGATGCAGACGGGCAGCGCTACATCGACTTCAATGCCTCCTGGGGGCCGATGATCCTGGGCCACAATCACCCCAAGGTGCGGGAGGAGATCATAAAAGCGGTGGAACAGGGCACTTCATTTGGTACGCCTACCCGTGCCGAGAACCGCCTGGCCAACCTTATTTTTAAGCACAACAAAGTCATCGAAAGGATTCGCTTTACCAGTTCGGGAACGGAAGCCGCTATGTCGGCTATCCGCCTGGCAAGGGGGGCTACCGGCCGCGATAAAATCATCAAGTTTGATGGCTGCTACCACGGCCATGTGGACAGCTTGCTGGTAAAGGCCGGTTCCGGGCTGGCTACGCTGGGCACCTCCTCTTCAGCCGGTGTACCGGAGGCGTATGCCAAAGAAACCATCGTGTTGCCACTGAATAATAAAGTAGCCTTCGAACAAGCGCTGATGGACTACAAAGACCAAATTGCCGTAGTGGCCATTGAGCCGATACCGGCCAATAACGGGCTACTGTTGCAAGACCGGGACTTTCTCACCTTCATTCGGGCGAAGACGAAGGAGCATAACATCATGTTGTTGTTTGATGAGGTGATCAGTGGTTTCCGGGTAGGATTTGAAGGGGCAGCAGGCCTGTACGACATTCAACCTGATGTGGTTTGCTATGGGAAGATAATAGGGGGTGGTATGCCGGTGGGTGCCTTTGGGGCATCGGCTGACATCATGGACCAAGTGGCACCGGTAGGCCCTGTTTATCAGGCAGGAACGCTCAGCGGCAATCCCGTAGCCATGACAGCCGGCTGGGCGACACTACGCGAATGCTCAGCAGCAGGATTCTATGACGAGCTCCACACCAAAACAGCACGGTTAGTACAAGCCGTCAATACCCATGCAGATACACACGGGTACCCTCTCCACGTAGTACACCAGGGGTCTATCTTTTGGATGGCCTTTAGCAAGGAGGAGCATATCCGTGCAGCGGCACAGATCGACAGCGGCAGCATGAGCCATTTCGCTCGCTTCCATGCCGCAGCGCTGGAGCGTGGTGTCTATTTTGGGCCTAGTGGCTACGAAGTGGGTTTCGTATCCGCAGCCCATACGGTGGAGCTGCTGGATGAAGCGGCACAGCGAATCAATGATGCCCTGGACGCTACATTTGCCTAGGATACCTGTATAGAAAGGTTGAAAATCCGGGTTTTACCGCCTCGAAGCGACTGTCTGATGTTGTCGAACCAAATGCGACTACCGGGCGAAATGTCTTGCAATGCGGCTTTGATCTTTTCATTGAAATCTTCCCCGGTGTTGGAGATGATCACCATTTTATTTTGCGTCTCTGCATTCTTTATGGTGCATTCAAAATGAGTGATCGGAGCTTCCAATGCATCGTCTGGCAACAAATCATTAATCGAGGTCAGTGCTTGTGCTTCAGCCACCGTCAAGGTTTGTTGTTTCCAATCCATTTCATTGGTCTGCAGCAAGCAACTCAGGGCAACAAGAAGGAGTGTGTACATGGTAAATCGATTTTTGTGTCCATAAGATACACATTTTCAGATTTTTGCCCGCCCGGTAGGGTGATCCGGGTACGTGAAATATTCGTTAATCACTCGCAGACGGGACCGATTAACCGTACCTTTGCCCCAAATTTTGATACACCCCATGGATAAGGAATACAGAGACCTCTGGCAAATCATTGGCAACCGGTATAAATCGCACCCTTGGCATGGTGTACCCATCGGTGAAAACGTACCTGAGAAGGTAACCAGCTTTATCGAAGTAGTACCGAGTGATACGGTAAAGTATGAAGTAGATAAGCAAACGGGCTACTTGCAGATTGACCGGCCGCAAAAGTTCTCCAACATTATGCCTGCCTTGTATGGCTTTGTACCCCAGACCTATTGCAAAGAACAGGTGGCCGATTACTGCATGGCACAAAGTGGTCGAACAGACATAGTGGGTGACGGTGATCCCTTGGATATCTGTGTACTTACGGAGAAAGAAGTAACCCACGGTAATATCCTGGTGCAGGCCATACCGATTGGTGGCTTCCGCATGATTGACCGGGGTGAGGCAGACGACAAGATTGTAGCCGTGTTGGAGGGCGATGGTGTATTTGGCGAATTAAGAGATATCAACCGCGTGCCTAAGAGTGTGATTACCCGGTTGCACCACTACTTCCTGACTTATAAGGCGCTGCCCACCGATGCCAGCGATGTAGTGAGCATTGATAAGATTTACGGACGGGAAGAGGCGCTGGAAGTGATTCGCAGATCACAGCAAGATTACGATAAGCATTATGGCTCCATAGAACAGGAGATGGCGCGGGAGGCATTCCGCACCATTAGTAAGATTGACCCTACCCGGAAGCGTAAGTTCGCGAAAGAGCAATAAAAAACCCCACTGTTACCAGCGGGGTTTGGTTGAAATCTCTATGACGCTGAACTAGTCCGCCAACTTCACGTTGATGGCGTTCATACCTTTTCTGCCTTCTTTCAACTCATACGTTACGCGATCGTCCTGACGAATCTCGTCAACTAATCCTGTAACGTGTACGAAATACTCCTGACCGGAGTCGTCCTTAATGAAGCCGTAACCTTTGGAATCATTGAAGAACTTTACTGTTCCTGTGTTCATGAAAAAAAATAATAAAATGAATAATAAGCACGAAGGTAGGCAAAAAAAGTAAACGGGGCACGCCTCTTATCGTTTCCTTCGCCTCAAATCCTGTGATACCATCAGGAAATCCTTATTTTTCAGTCCAATAACCGAAAACCATATACCATGCCGAGTGATAGTAGTCAGGTCATAACCGGAGTTGGCGAAGCCTCCAATATTGTCATCAACAAGCTTGATTCGTGGTTGGATGCTGCGGTGGGCATGTTTCCCAATTTTCTGGTAGCTGTTGTAGTGCTGGTTATCTTCTTTCTCATTTCCAAGGTGATTCGGATTTTGCTCCACAAGGCCTTGAGCGCCTGGATGAGCAATGAAGCGGTGATTCGTCTCATTCTCAGCTTGACCAGTGTAATCGTAATGCTGGTGGGGCTGATCATTGCGCTCAATATTCTTCACCTTGAGCAGACAGTGACCTCCATTTTGGCGGGTGTGGGTGTAATCGGTCTGGCGCTGAGCTTTGCTTTTCAGGATGCAGCGGCCAATTTTATTGCCGGTGTGTCGATGGCCTTCAAGAGTCCGATCAACGTGGGGGATATCATTGAGTCGAATGAATTTTTTGGTACGGTTACGCACATAGGGTTGCGGGCCACCACAATCTTAAACCCCCAAGGCCAGGATATCCATATTCCCAATCGGTTGATTTTCCAGAACCCCTACAAGCATTACACCCAGCATGGTACACGCAGGATTGACCTGGAGGTGGGCATCAGCTATGGGGATGACCTGGAAAAAGTAGAGCGTGTAACCACCGCAGCCATCGAGTCGATGGATCAAATACTGAAGGAGAAAGGGGTCACCTTTTTCTACCGGGAGTTTGGGGATAGCTCCATCAATTTCACCATCGTTTACTGGGTAAATTACCGTACCTACATGGACTACCTGGGTGCGGTAAGCGAAGGGGTGAAGCGGGTGAAGAAGGCGTATGACGAGAACGATATTACCATTCCATTCCCAATTCGTACGCTCGACTTCGGGATCAAAGGCGGACAAAAGCTGGATGCCATGCTGCAGCGTTCCGGTAATGCACCTAGCTGACCATAGACGCAGCTTCTGCTCCGGGTGTTGTCTCTTGCCGGCTCAAAGGTATATGGATCGTTACTTGGGTGCCTTGCCCTACCTGTGATGACAATTGCAAGTCACCGCCCAGTTGACGGGCAATGCCCTGTGCGACATAAAGTCCCATTCCAGCCCCCATGCTTTTATGGGTAGCGCGGTAAAACATCCGGGTGACTTTGCCCAGTTGTTCGGCTTCGATGCCTATACCATTGTCTGCCAAGGTGATAGCACAGCCACTTGCGACCGTTCGAAGAGACAGATCTATCCTGGCGGGTTGGTTGGTCGCACGATACCGTATAGCGTTTGACAGCAAGGTGTAGAGCAACACAC
>CAJXXO010000124.1 GCA_913062655.1 uncultured Bacteroidota bacterium
AATGGTGCCACTACCGAAGACCTGAATGGCTTATCAGCAGGCACCTACGATGTGACGATCACAGATGCCAATGGCTGTGCTACAAGCCTGAGCTTTACCATTACTGAACCTGCAGGCCTTAGCATCGCTGCTGCCACTCAAGATGTGAGTTGTAATGGTGGTAATGATGGCTCAATTGATGTAACCGTTACGGGTGGAACAGCCCCTTATACCTACAATTGGGATAATGGTGCTACCACAGAAGACCTATCCGGTATTACAGCAGGCGCTTACAGTGTTACGGTTACCGATGCCAATGGCTGTATCATCACGGCATCGTACACCATCACCGAGCCAACGGCACTGACTGCCACAAATGTCACGACAGATGTAACTTGTAATGGTGGCTTTGACGGTAGCATTGCGGTAACCACTTCCGGAGGTACGCCAGGCTATACCTATAGTTGGAGTACCGGTGCCACGACCTCCACTATCAATGGAATGTCAGCAGGCACATACACGGTTACCGTAACGGATGCTAACGGTTGTACCATCAGTAAGTCCTTCACGGTGAATGAACCGGCTGCATTGACGGCAACAGGTGCTACTACAAATATTACCTGTGCCAGTGCCAATGACGGAGCCATAGACCTGACCGTTACCGGTGGTACCAGCCCGTACAGCTTCAACTGGAGTAACGGGGCCACTACAGAAGACATCAGTAACCTGTCACCAGGCAACTACAGTGTAACCGTAACAGATGACAACGGTTGCTCTGCCACCGCCAGCTTTACCATTACCCAGCCGGCACCGATCACTGCGTCTGGTGTTACTACAGCAGTAAGCTGTAATGGCGGCAATGATGGGGCAATTGACTTAACCGTGGCTGGAGGTACAGCCCCTTACAACTACTTATGGAGCAATACGGCAACTACCGAGGATCTATCGGGTATTGCTGCCGGTAGCTACAGCGTGACGGTGCAAGATGACAACGGTTGTCAGGTGATTCGCAGCTTTACTATTTCAGAACCGCCAGCATTGAATCTGTCAGCAACTACAGTGGATGCCAGTTGTCCGGACAACGCTGATGGTAGTGCCGATCTGAGCGTGAGCGGTGGTACACCCCCCTACACCTATGCTTGGAGTAACGGTGCTACCACACAAGACCTGAATAATGTCATTCCAGGCAGCTACACCGTAACTGTGACGGATGCCAATGGCTGTACTGAAACATTAGCCGTCACTATTGGAGCAGACAATGGCTTGTCGATTACGGCAGACATTACCAACGTAGATTGCTTCGGTGCCGGTAACGGTGTTATCAACCTGACCGTACTTGACGGTAGTGGCATTTACAGCTTTATTTGGAGCAATGGCGCTACTACACAAAACCTGAATGGATTAAGTGGTGGCACCTACAGCGTGACAGTTACGGATGATGTTACCGGTTGTCAGACTACCGGTACCTTCAATGTAGAAGAGCCAGCAGAGGCTTTGGCTATATCACTTGACCTCGTGACTTCACCGACCTGTGAGCTGGAAGATGGTAGTATTGAAGTGACAGTATCAGGAGGTACTGCACCCTACACCTTTAACTGGGTTGGCCCGAATGGGTATACCTCTGCTGACGAGGATATCTTCAACATCGGAGAAGGGTTCTATACCCTTACCGTAACAGATGCCAACGGCTGTACAGAGGTACTGGATGTAACGGTTACTTGTGTGGAAGATCCTACTGAGGATGATCAGCCCATTGTGATCTATGATGTGATCACACCTAATAATGATGGGGTGAACGACAGTTGGGTCATTGACAACTTCAGTGCGGAGCGTTATCCGGATAATGAAGTAGTCATCTTCAACCGTTGGGGTGATGAAGTGTATCGCGCTGCACCGTACGACAATGAGTGGATAGGACAACTCCTTGAAACCGGTCGGATTGTGCCGGATGGTACCTACTTCTATATCCTGAAGTTGAATGAAAGCACAGAACCATTTGTCAACCAAAAACAGGTACACCAAGGATACATTGTTATCCAGCGATAAAACCAGAGACTTAAAACCATCGTCAAATCACCGATTATGAAAAAGCTACTGATTATATGCTTGTTGGTCTTGCCAGGGATAACTTCCCTGGCCCAGCAAGACCCGCAGTTCACCATGTACATGTTCAATCAGCAGATGATCAATCCGGCCTATGTCGGAGCGAGAAATGCCTTGAGCATCAACGGTCTGTACCGCAACCAGTGGGTCAGTATGCCGGGCGCTCCGGAGACCTTCAATATCGGGGTGCATACACCGGGTGATGTCAACGCTGACTTCAGCCGTGCCGCTTTTGGTGCGGTGATTTTCAACGACCGCATCTCTGTTTTCAACCAAACAGGCGCCTACTTCCAGTACGCCTACCGCATTCCGATGGACGATCAGAATCGTACGATCATGTCCTTCGGTCTGCAGGCCGGCTTTGTCAACTTTACAGCCAACCTCAGCGAATTGAATCCGCGCGATGGCTTTACCAGTGACCTGTCTATCAGTCAGGATATCAGAAATGCCTTTTTACCTCAGTTTGGATTTGGCGCCTACCTGATGAGCGATAAGTATTATGCCGGTTTCTCAATCCCGCATTTGATACAAAATAAGTATGATCGCGAAGCGGTGACCACCAACAACCAAGAAGTAGCGCGACAGTTGCGCCACTATTTCCTGATGGGGGGGTATGTGTTCGACTTAGGCACCAATTTCAAGTTGCGTCCGCAGATGATCGCCAAGTATGTATTCAACAGCGGAAAGAACATCCGCTCACCACTAAGTATGGACTACAACTTGTCATTGATTGTGATGGACCGGTTCAACATTGGCGCCAGTTTTCGTACCAACACCAATGCGTTGTCTAGTGACCTGACCAGCCGAAGTGATGCGGTAAGTATCATTTTGGAAACCCAGGTGACCAAGAACCTTCGTATGGGGTATGCTTACGATTACAACCTCAGCGAGCTGAGTGCTTACAACGATGGCACACATGAAATCATGATTGGTTATGATTTCAGCCAGGCCATCAAGGCTTTTGCCACCCCGCGATTCATCCGTTATTTCTAGTCGAACCCAACCTAGAACCAAAAACTGCCATTATGTCCAGACGTCTACTCATCTGGAGTCTTCTGTTGCTGCTACCGGCCGGTATGCTACATGCACAGTCCTCCAAGAAAAATAAGGCCGACAAGCTCTTTTGTGAATGGGCTTTCAACGAAGCGATCGACCTCTACGAAACGATCATTGAAGACTACGATTCGACTAAAGTTGATCCAGATACCTACTTCAAATTGGCGGAGTGCTACAGGCTGCTCGATCAGCCGGAAAAGGCTGCCCAATGGTATGCCGAATCGGTGAAGCATCCTGATAATTCACCGCAGGACTTCTATCAATATGCGCGTACGCTGCAGCAAGTGGAGCAATATGGAGAAGCCAGCAAATGGTTTACCCTTTATAATGATACCACCGGCAACAAGAAAGGAGCGCGGGGCATACAGGCGGCCGGCAATTTGGATGATATTGCCTCCAACCCATTGAAGGTGGAAGTGAAGAATGCTGTTACCGTCAACTCCAGACGATCAGAAATGGGTGCCACCTTTTACAAGGATGGTATCGTCTTCAGTTCAGATCGATATGAAGGTACGTATGGCTCAAAAACCTTTAAATGGACCGGCAATGCTTTCTACAATGTGTACTACGCTGAGCAGGATGGTAACTACAACTTTGATGATCCGGAGCTCTTCATTGCCACCATCACTTCACAATACCACGATGGGCCCACCACTTTCTCCGCTGATGAAAAAGAAATGATATTTACCCGAAACCACTCCAAGCCGGAAGTGGACAAAAGCGGGGAGTGCAAGAACCGGACGATCTACAACCTGAAGTTGATGTCCACGGTAAATGATGACAAAGAGGGATGGCAACGTGCCAGTGAGGATCCATTTGTCAACCTGAACAGCGTGGACCACATCATTGCTCATCCCACACTTTCTACGGACGGTAAAACGCTTTACTTTACCTCCGACAACGAGGCTTTTCCCGGTCACCAGGGGGGTTCCGATCTATACAAGGCCACTTTGGAAGGGGGCGTATGGGTAAACCCAACCAACTTGGGTAATGCCATCAACTCTGAAGAGGATGAAGGATTTCCATTCATCTACCAGGATTCGATACTCTTTTTTGCTTCCAACGGCAACATTGGCAACGGAGGCCTTGGCGGATTGGATGTGTATATGGCTACCCTTAACGCTACAACCGGTCAATTCGAAGATGTCACCAATCTGGGTACACCGATCAACTCTTCACGTGATGACTTCGGATTGATTGTTAGAGAGAAAGAACCGGGCCAGTACTATGGCTATTTCACCTCAAGTCGCACGGCCAAGCAAGATCCGCTGAAAGTGGGGGGAGACGACATCTACTATTTCTATCCGGCTCAGTCTCTCGATATTTTGGTGATTGCACAGCATACCGAAACACAAGCGCCATTTGCTGACGCTGAAATTTCGGTTCTAAAGGTACGCGATACCCTGAGCCAGGGCACAACCAATGCCGATGGCCAATTCTTCGATTCCGGCATTCTGGACCTCAATCGGAGCTACACGGTAACTGCACAAATAGAAGGGGTGGAAGTGGTGAAAACCGTGCGTACCTCCGGCTATGAATATGGCGATACCGTAGTGGTCATTCTTGAGTACTGTCCGGTAGAAGTGGCCGGTGTCGTTACTAACTATCTGACGGGAGAGCCGCTGCCTGATGTAGAGTTGGAGGTTACCGATCAGAAGACGGGTCAGCTATTTAAGGTGATGACAGACGAAAAGGGTGCCTACAGCTTTAGTGCGGAGTCCAATACCACCTATCTGGTGTCCGCTTACAAATTTGGATACCGTGTCAATGAGCAAGAGGTGAGTACGGTAGGTAAAGATTGTGAAACGGTGCAGGTGCCTATCTCCTTATTGACCAGTGACCGTTTCCTCACCAACGTATACTACTTCTTCGACAAAGCAGACATCTATCTCTATGAAGAGTCGGTGAATGACCTGGAAGACTTGGTGGCATTTCTGGAAGAGAATCCAAATCTGACGGTAGAGCTACGTGCACATACAGATTCACGCGGTTCCTACACCTACAATGAAAAGCTGGCGCAGCGAAGAGCGCAATCGGTGAAAGACTTTCTGATCGATCGCGGTATTGATGAAGATCGCCTTACCCCGGTAGCCTATGGTGAGTATTGCCTCACCAATGAGTGTGCAGATGGGGTAGAATGTAATGAGGTGCAGCATCAGCGCAACCGCAGAACGGAAATCGTAGTGACCAACCTGGAGGGAGAAATTGTTGCCCAGGGTCGTGAGTTGGATCGATGGACAGAATCAGAAGACCAATATGTAGAAGGCGGAAAATATTACGAGCGGGGCAAGGGCTCCAACTGGTTCGTAAAAGAAGTATTCTCAGGCAAATACGGCAACTGGCGCAAGGTTGACGTGCGTAAGACCTGTGATTGATCTGTCGTGGCGTTTTTGATGGTTTGTAATTCCATGACAAGTAAGGCCTTCCTCTCTGGGAGGCCTTATCTTTATCCCCATGTCCACGACCTGGTTTTTTGCACCTGACATTGCCACCACACTCCAATTACCGGAGGAGGAAGCGAAGCATGCCATCAAGGTATTGCGCCATAAAGCCGGAGATACCTTGCAAGTAGCAGACGGAAAGGGGATGCTGTACACGGTTACACTCTTACTGGCACATCCTAAAAAAGCTGCTGTACGGATAGAGGAGCGTGAATGCGTGCAGCCGCCTCGTGACTTTCACCTTCACCTGGCTGTTGCACCTACCAAGAACAGCAGCCGTATGGAATGGCTCTTGGAAAAGGCTACGGAGATCGGTGTGGAGGAGATTTCTTTTTTGCAATGTGAGCATTCAGAACGCCAACGTGTGAAGCTGGATCGCTGGCAGCGCATTGTGGTAAGTGCCATGAAGCAGTCCCGCAAGACAAGGTTGCCGATCCTGCACGACCTGCAGCCCCTCCGGCAATGGATGCAGCAAGACTTTGCCGGCCAGCGTTTCATCGCTCACCTCAGTGAATCTGCCCAACCGCTGGGGCGGGTGCTGGTGCCAAAGGGTAGGGTTACCCTACTGGTCGGGCCAGAGGGGGATTTTAGTGAGGAAGAAGTAAGGGGAGCACAACAAAATGGATTTCAATCGGTAACGTTAAGTCCCTATCGATTGCGTACGGAGACCGCTGCACTGGTGGCCGTGGAACAATGTAACTTTATGCACCAAATGAAGGAGTAGACATGAGGATAGTATGGAGCATACTTTTAGGAATAGGACTGCTGGCACCGGCTTTTGGCCAGCAGGGTGACCTGCAACTGGCTTTGCTGAAATACAGGGGCGGAGGCGACTGGTACGCTGATCCCACGGCTCTGCCCAACATGGCTCGCTTTGTCAATGAAGAACTTGAGATGAACCTCAATCCTGATTATGCTACGGTAGATGCCGGTAGCCCGGAGCTCTTCAATTACCCATTTGTCCACATCACCGGTCACGGCAACATTCTCTTTACCGATGAAGAAGCTAAAAACCTGCGCCAGTACCTGATCAGTGGTGGTTTTCTATATATTGACGACAACTATGGCCTGGACAAATTCATCCGGCCCGCCATGAAAAAAGTGTTTCCCGAGCTGTCGTTTATTGAGCTGCCCTTCGAGCATCCCATTTATCAGCAGCCTTATGCCTTCCCCAATGGACTGCCCAAGATTCACGAGCATGACGGCAAAGCGCCACAGGGCTTTGGCCTGATCTATGAAGGTCGGGTAGTTTGTTTTTACACCTATGAGACGGACATCACCGATGGATGGGAGGATGCTGAGGTACACAACAACGCACCCGAAAAGCGGCAGCAAGCGCTACAAATGGGCGCCAATATCATTCAGTACGCCTTTACACAATAGCCTCTTTCGCGAGGCCCTCTTTGATGGCTTTTACCACACCAGGTCCTTTGAACACCAGCCCGGAGTATAGCTGAATGAGATCGGCACCGGCCGCCATTTTCGATGCGGCACTTTCCACGTCATGAATGCCCCCCACACCAATTATGGGCACCGTAGGCCCCACCCCTTTGCGCAGATAGCGTAGGACAGCATTGGAAGCAGCTAACAATGGAGCCCCGCTTAGTCCTCCAGCCCCCATAGCCGCTACCCGCTGCTGGTCGGTGGACAGGGGCGAACGGGCAATGGTGGTATTGGTGGCAATCAGCCCGGTGATCCGGGTAGCGTCCACGATTTGAATAATATCGTCTAATTGGGCCTCGGTAAGGTCGGGCGCAATTTTAAGGAGCAAAGGTTTGGCCGAGGCTTTCCCCGCGTTAATATGTTGCAGGTGCAACAGTAGTCTCGTAAGCGGCTCTTTTTCCTGCAAATCGCGGAGGCCGGGGGGGTTGGGAGAGGAAACGTTTACTACGAA
>CAJXXO010000125.1 GCA_913062655.1 uncultured Bacteroidota bacterium
ATATTGGTATGAATGGTGAATTGTATTGGTGCCTGGTTTTAGTTCTGCAATAAAAAAATAGACATAATCAGTTGCTTTACCTTGAATAGATGATCCAATGAATTCCGTGGAATCCAGTCGCTGAAATGAATGGGGAATTACTAGGTTATTGACTTCAGTGTGAAATTGAGTGATTTCTGGTTTAGCAGGAGGGTTGAAGCCATCATCATACATAGGAGGGGTTACAAACCCTATGGTGTCAATCCTTTTAGAGTCGGGATTATTAACGACAAATAAGACATCAACGAGAAGATCCTTGGTGGATTGGTTAAATGTCAGGTTCAATACTTCTTTCTGTAATGACAAGTTTGTAGTATAGGTTGGATGTAGATTGCCACCACTACCGGTGAACACCGCATCATTTGGAAGAGAAAAAAGCAAAACCAATAGGGGAACTAATGCAATCATATCTCCAAAATATATGATTAATTGACTACTTGCAAGAATTGTCTCTCTCCGCGCCTTTCCGCCTTGGCGTGATCACCCCTTCGCGTCAATTCGTGTCTTGGCGCCTTTGCGGCCATAAAAAAAGCACCCACTCACGCAGGTGCCTTCACGTTTTCGTATTGGTAGGAATTACTGTCCGTCCCGGTAAAAGAAGAGGCGGGTGATGAAGATCCCCTGACCGTCTTCGCTGCCGGCATTGCTTTCTACGCCACTGGTGACAAACTGCAGCGTATAGCCTTCGCTGAGCAGTTGATTGATCTTGCTGGCGATCAGTGCGTCATTGGAGGCAATGTTGCGGAAGTTGATTCCCACGCCACTGAAGAAGTTGAGCAGTTTGGTCTCTTCAAACTCCATCGCTTTCAATTCTTTGCGGCTGATTTTTCCCTGGTCGCTGTCGTTGCCCTGCTCTCGCTCGGTCGTAAAGCGGTCAGCATTCAGGTCTTCCTTGGTTTCGATGATACGGCTACGGCCTATACCCATCGGTACGATGGACTCTACAACGGTAACGATCTTGTAGTCTTGCGCGAATGCATCGGATACGCCCAATAAGGCAAGAGCGATTAGTACGAGTAATGATTTCATGGAATGTGATTAATGGTGAAAGAATGCATTTTGTGCTACAATAATAGCGCCAAAATCATTTTCTGTAGTGGGGGTGGTATTGCAAAACGGTGTCTCGTAAATAATCCCGGCTCAAATGCGTATAAATTTCGGTGGTTGTTATAGACTCATGGCCAAGCATCTGCTGCACGGCCCGCAGGTTGGCGCCCCCTTCGACCAGATGCGTGGCAAAGCTGTGGCGGAAGGTGTGCGGGCTGATCTTTTTCTTGATCTCAGCTTCTGCCGCCAGGTCTTTGATCATCGTGAACACAGAAATGCGCGACAGTGGCGTGCCGCGCTGATTTAAGAACAGATGATCCTCATGTTTCGGGTGGATCTGTCCAAACCGCCTGACCTCATCTATATACAGCACCACCCATTTTTGGGCTTTCTTGCCAATAGGCACGAGGCGTTCTTTGTTGCCCTTACCCAGCACTTTGATGAAGTCGATATCGAAATACAAATTGCTCAGCTTCATGCCTGTCAGCTCCGATACCCGCAACCCACATCCATACAACATCTCCAGAATCGCTCTGCTCCGCATCCCTGCCGGTGTGGAGTGGTCGATCGTCTCCATCATCCGGTCGATCTCCTCGATGGAAAGGAAGTCGGGAAGTTTGCGGCTCAGCTTGGGCCCCTCTAGCAGCGAGGTGGGGTCATCTTGTATCTGGTTGTCGAGCAATAAGTATTTGAAAAAGGCCCGAATACCCGATAGCATACGCGCTTGCGAGCGGGCGTTTTGCCCGGCCTGGCCGCGGTGGTGAATGAACTGCTCCAGGTGTTCCTGTGCCACTTGCGTAGGTGCTACATCGGGGTAATGTTCCGACAGGTAGTCGTGCAGATGCGTGACATCCTTAGTGTAGGCCGCTACTGAATTGGGCGACAACGACCGCTCAATTTGCAGGTACGCGGTAAAGGCTGCTATGGCAGTGGGCCAGTCCATATCTTTGTGCAAAATACAACGCCATGCGCATCCTGGTACTCAATGGTCCCAACCTCAACTTGTTAGGAAGTCGTGAAGTGTCCATCTATGGCGACCAGTCATTTGATGACTATGCTAAAGAGTTGGCGGAGCAGTTTCCGGAGCATACATTCACCTTCCGCCAGTCCAACCTGGAGGGCGAACTGGTCACCTGGATCCAGGAAGCCAAAGGTCAATTTGATGGCCTGGTGATCAACCCCGGAGGCTATGCACATACTTCAGTCGCCATCGCAGATGCCTTGGCCTATCTTGACATACCCAAGATCGAGGTGCACATTTCTCACCTTTATAAACGCGAAAGTTTCCGGCACCAAATGATCACCGCCACCGCCTGCGATGGCGTGATCAGTGGCCTGGGATTGAAGGGCTATGCGTTGGCGGTACGTGCCTTGGCAAGCGCCTAGCGGTGCAGCTTTTGGAGTTGACTGAATTTCTTTTTGCCACCCAAAAAATATGCCCACACAATCCAGCCCTTGTAGTACCCTTTTGTATTGCGTGGCCCGATGCGGTGTTGTTCGATCAGTTGGCGGGTGGGCTTGCGCTTGGAGAGCCATTTATTTGGGTGGAGGAAGATGGTCCAGTGCGCTTTGACTATGGCACCAATGGTGGCGAAATCTCGTGCAGCCAGCGCTTTGAGTGCAGCCACCCCATCCAGCACCAATCGCAGGGGCCATTTCCACCACAGCGCATACCCGGGCCAGTTTTTCCAGGCCATCACCAGGTTGTTGCGAAAGTTGAGAAAGGTCTTCCGCGGATTGCCTTGTGGCAGGCTTCCACCGCCAACGTGGTACACGATACTTTCCGGGACGTACTGAATGGTATAGCCCGCCTCTTTCATTCGCCAGCAGAGATCGATCTCTTCCATGTGGGCGAAGAAATCACCGTCCAGTCCACCGAGTTGGTGAAACAATTCAGCACGGACAAACATAGCGGCTCCACTGGCCCAGAAGATATCTGTAGGGGTGTCGTATTGGCCTTCGTCCTTTTCCAGGGTGTCGAAGATGCGCCCCCGGCAAAAGGTGTACGCAAAGCGATCCATGAATCCACCTGCTGCTCCGGCATATTCGAAATGATCTCGCTGGTGGAAGGCTCGTAGTTTGGGCTGCGCGGCTGCCATGGTGGTGTCACCTTCCATAGCGGCTACCACCGGTTCTATCCAACCGGGCTCAACCGCCACATCTTGATTGAGGAGGACATAATAGTCGGCTTCCACCTGTCGCAATGCTTGATTGTAGCCTTCGGCAAAGCCGTAGTTTTCTGGTAGCGCGATGACTTCTACAGTTGGGAAATGCTTACGTAGTAGATCGACCGATCCATCCGTACTTGCATTGTCTGCCACAATGATGCGGGCACTCGGGTAAGTAGTCTGTAAAACGGAAGGAAGAAATTCTTCCAAAAACGACCAGCCATTCCAGCTCAGGATCACGACAGCTACGGTAGGTTGTGCCATCCTGCGAAATTAGGGAATGCCGATGTGTTACTGGCGGCTTACTAAAAACCTGTCACTTGCAGCTTCAACCCGTTATTTTCGAAGACAGCTCCATTGTCCTTCACAAAGTCAGCCTGGCCTTCCTCGCTGGCCAGTAGTTTATCAATGTAGTTCTCGATTTCTTCCGGATCGATTGAGACTGGAGCGCCAGAAGTGACTGCCTCTGTGGCATAGCCTTCCAGCAGCCCCCGGTAGGATTTAATGAACAGATCGTGGGTGGCAAACAGGTCGCAGCCCAGCACCGTATCACCTGTTACTGCGATGAATCCAATGACAGTGGTTTCACCATCAAAGGCGCTGCCGAGCTGTTCCTGGTAGTTGGCCATGGTAAGGCGCATGGAGTCATTGTCCCATAAAGCCGTGTAGGTGCCGGTACCCGTTTCGGCCTTGTTCTCTTTGGTGATAGCGGCTACTTTATCCCATACAGCTTGTTGGTTTTTCTCTTTGAGAGCCGTCTTGCGGAGGCTTTGCGCACCAACAGCCTTTGTTTCCCGGAATACAGGAGCCTGGGTGGCACCTTTTAGTCGAACTTCATGTCCATTGATGTTGTCAACGTTGCTCGGTGACCCGGCCGACCATCGGCCTTGCTCTACACAAAAGGCAGACAAATTGACCGAATCACCCGGATGCATAATGAAGTTTTGTGCGATCACGCGATCTTGCTTGCCGCCTTTCACCACTTCCCCGGCCATACCAAAGATGGTGTCTTGCGAGCGGTTGACCGCTACCAGCGTATTCACCGATCCCCCGGCACTCACTTCTTTTACGATGATCTTCTGGTCTTCCATCGCCTCTTTGAGGACGGTGAATTGCCCTAATTGTGCAAAGTAGGCATTGAATGCCGGTGTAGACTGTACGGGTATGATCATCAAATGGTCATGCGTATAGTGGGCTAAGGTGGAGGGTTGCAAATCAATGCGCAGGTTGTCCTTGGTGTATTGGGCGTGCAGGGGTAGCAATAAGCAAATGGCAAAGAGTACAAGTAGTCCGTTTTTCATAGTGGCTGGGTTTAATGTATGAGTAGAACTTGCTCAACGAGTAAGATGGTGTGCTGCGACTAAGAATTAACATTAATTAGACTTGAAAAGGAGATATCACACTTGTCCTTTACCAGGGAAAGTATTATCATTGTAGTATCAAAAAGATATCACTTTAAAATAAAGACCATGACCAATGAAAAATCATTTTCCCCGATGTCGGGTTATCCGATCCTGTTTTTGGAGCTGTTGCTCATTGCCGGTACCATTTACCTGCTTACGCTTGACATGATATGGGCGTTGGCCTTCATCCTGCCGATCATATTGATCTTGCCCGGCTTCTTTGTGGTATATCCGAATGGTTCTACCGTACTGACTTTGTTTGGCGACTATAAAGGCACGGTGAAGAAAAACGGCTTCTTTTGGGCCAATCCTTTCTTTGCCAAAAAGAAAATCTCCCTCCGCGCCCGCAATTTCGACAGTGAACGGGTAAAGGTGAACGACAAGGTGGGGAACCCCATTCTGATCAGCGTCATTCTGGTGTGGCGGGTCAGGGATACGTACAAAGCCGCCTTCGAAGTGGATAATTACGAACACTTTGTCACCGTGCAAACCGATGCCGCAGTGCGAAAATTGGCCGGCTTATATCCGTATGACAACTTTGATGATGAGGAGGCAGAGATCACGCTGCGCTCTGGGGTACACGATGTGAATGAGGCGATGGAGAAAGAGTTGGATGAGCGATTGGCGATAGCCGGTATCGAAGTGCTGGAGGCAAGAATCGGTTACCTGGCTTATGCGCCTGAAATTGCACAGGCGATGTTGCGCAGACAACAAGCTACAGCCATCGTAGCGGCTCGCTACAAGATCGTAGAAGGGGCAGTAGGTATGGTAGAAGCAGCCCTGGAGCAATTAAGCCACAAGGAAATTATCCAGTTGGATGAAGAGAAAAAGGCTACTATGGTGAGCAACCTCATGGTGGTCCTTTGTGGCGACCGGGACGCTTCTCCAGTCATTAATACAGGAACCCTTCACCAATAAAAGCTAAGTCTATGTTACATCGTTATCGGTTTTTTACACAGAAAGCATTCGAGTCGCACAAGAAGTTTGAAGCACGCCTGAATGAGGAGGTAAGAAAAGGTTGGCGTGCCATTGGTATTACCGGCAGTGGCGGTGGCGCCTTGGTGGTTATGCTCGAACGAGAATCATGAGTAAAAAAAAGTCATTCGTAGTCCGCATTGATCCGGCCATGCACAAGGCCCTGGAGAAGTGGGCGGCTGATGAATTTCGCAGCCTCAATGGGCAAGTAGAATGGCTCCTGCATCAGCAACTCAAAAAGGCCGGCAGGCTGAAGAAAGAGGATGACAATAAAAAAGCCGGCCAGGATTCCTGACCGGCTCTATCGTTACGCGTATCCTTTATTCTACCGGCTTAAAACAGGCATCTTCCGTGATGGGTTGTATAGGAATCTCTCCCTTCTTGCTCTTGATAGCGGCTTGCGCAGCTACCAATCGCGCTACCGGTACACGGAATGGTGAGCAGCTTACGTAGTTGAGGCCTGTGCGGTGGAAGAATTCAATGGATTTTGGATCTCCACCATGTTCGCCACAAACACCTACTTTCAGGTCTGCCTTTACGCTTCTGCCTTTTAGGGTGCCCATTTCCACCAACTGGCCTACGCCACTTTGGTCGATGGTCTGGAAGACATCCTTATCCAGTATGCCTTTCTCCATGTAGGCGGGCAAGAATTTACCCACATCATCCCGGCTAAAGCCAAAGGTCATTTGTGTGAGGTCGTTGGTGCCAAAGCTGAAGAAATCAGCTCCCTGTGCGATCTTATCCGCGATCAACGTAGCTCTTGGAATCTCGATCATGGTACCAATTTTATACGGTACTTCGATCTTGTGCTCCTCGAATACAGTTTTTGCAGTCGCCCGGATGACATCGATCTGGATCTGCAGTTCGCTACCCATACTGATGAGCGGCACCATAATTTCCGGCTCTGTATCCAGCCCTTTCTTCTTCAAGCTGATAGCCGCCTCAAGAATGGCGCGCGTTTGCATCTCCGTGATTTCCGGGTAGGTGTTGGCCAGTCGACAGCCCCGGTGACCCAACATGGGGTTCAATTCGTGCAGACTGTCAATGGTTTCTTCTACCTCTTTGTAGGAAATACCCAGGTTTCTGGCCATCTCCCGCTTGTTTTCCTCATCATTGGGCAGGAACTCATGCAGTGGTGGATCTAGCAGGCGGATAGTGACCGGCAGGCCAATCATCGCCTTGAAAATGCCTTTGAAGTCTTCCCGCTGATAAGGCAGCAGTTTGGCTAACGCTTTTCTGCGCCCTTCTGTATCGCTTGCCATGATCATTTCACGGACAGCGGTGATGCGATCGTCTTTAAAAAACATGTGCTCTGTACGGCACAAGCCAATACCCTGTGCACCAAATTCACGTGCCGCTGTGGCGTCAGCCGGTGTGTCTGCATTGGTGCGTACTTTCATGTGGGCGTGCCCATCTGCCAATTCCATAATCTCCTGGAAGGCACCACTAATTTCCGGTTGTTGGGTAGGGATACGTCCTTCAAATACTTGTCCGGTTGTTCCATTCAGGGACAACCAGTCTCCTTCGCGGTACACGTGGCTGCCAATGGTCATTTTTCTGGCGCGATAATCGATCTTGATCTCACCGGCACCGGATACACAGCATTTGCCCATGCCTCTGGCAACAACGGCAGCGTGTGAGGTCATACCACCACGACCGGTCAGTATACCTTCAGCCACATTCATACCGTGAATGTCCTCCGGGGAGGTTTCTAAGCGTACCAGGATGACTCTACGGCCGTTGTTTACCCATTCCTCAGCGTCATCAGCAGAGAATACGATCTGTCCGGTAGCGGCCCCTGGCGAGGCCGGCAAGCCTTTGGTGATTTCGGGGTGTTC
>CAJXXO010000126.1 GCA_913062655.1 uncultured Bacteroidota bacterium
CACTGAACCCGGAACCCGAAACCTGCCTTCTCCGCCTCTTGCAGATACGGCAGGCAATGCTTTCAACATTTAACTCTCAACTACGCTCCTTCAACCTGGCATACACCTCCTGCACCGGCAAGCCTACTACATTGAAGTAGTCTCCCTCAATACCCCGAATGCCGATCATGCCGATCCACTCCTGAATGGCGTAGCTACCGGCTTTGTCCAGTGGTTGGCACTCGGCTACATATTGGGCGATGTCGTCCGGGTCGAGCGCTGCAAAGTGTACCTTCGTAGTGACATGGAATACTTCGCAATGATCTCCTTGCAGCAAACAGACGCCCGAAATAACCGTATGCGTATGGCCACTCAATAAGCCCAGCATCCTTCGGGCATCTGCTTCGTCTTTGGGCTTTTCCAGTATGCGGCCTTTCAGTTCCACGATTGTATCGGCAGCCAGGATCAATTGGCCGGTTTGTAGTTGCTGCTGCACGGCACGGGCTTTCTGTTCTGCCAGGTATTGCGGTACTTGCAGAATGGGCATGTCGCCCGGGTAGGTCTCTTCAATACCGGCCGTGTGGATGGTAAAAGGTATCCCCAACTGCTCCAGCAGGTACTTTCTACGTGGGGATCCACTGGCTAAAATGATCTCAGTCATACAAGAAGTATTTGTACGGCTCATCAAAATAATACAACATGATCATCGACAAAATACCCATGAGCATGATCAGTTTGATCCAGGTGCTAAGCTGGTGGTAATGGCGTTTGCGGTCAGCCCGGTATAGCCGTAGGATGACGTACAGTAGTGGCACCAATACCGTCACCACCCCATACCCCACCACCAGGAAGTTGTCTTCACGAAACTCCAACAGCAGCAGAATGACCACATTGATCGCCAGCACGCCTGCAAAGACCTGCGCGACCGATTTCGCCAGTCGTACGCCACCTACCACCGGGAGGGTTTTACAATGATGGGCACGGTCACCTTCCACATCTTCGATGTCTTTCACGATCTCGCGCACCATACTGATGAGGAAAGCAAAACCACCATAGAGCAACACAAAAGTAAATACCGCTCCGGCCGGATCGTCATAGGCAGCGGGTCGGTGGAGAATCCAGATCTCAAAGAGCGCCACCACCACGATCGTCAATGCGGTGAGAAATGACACTACCACATTGCCAATGAGCGGCTGTCGCTTCAAATTGGCCGAATACCACCACAACAAAAAAGAGGACACTACATACCCCCCGCCCAGATGCCATCGTCCCACCCACCAGGCGACAAAGCCGCCCAGCAGAATACCGGCTACGGAGAATATCCAGTTGGCCAGAATCGCTCGTCTGCGCGGAAAAATGCGATCCACCAGCAATCGATGCGGTTTGTTGATCTGATCGATCTTGACATCAAAATAATCGTTGATGATGTAGCCTCCGGCTGCAATCAGGATAGTTGACAAGACCACCAGAAAGAATTGCACTTCTGATAGCACCGGCTCCACATTATAATAGTGAAACACCGGCAAGATGATGCAGTGGCGAAAGAGAAACTGCGCCAACCCGATGAACAACAGGTTGATCCACCGAATGAGACGCAAGAAAGCAAAGGTGGAATGCACAGTGGATCAGTTTAGGCAGGGTAAAGATAGGGCACCTCAGGTCCGGCAAAGAATAGGCTGGAATCAATTTATGGATTCACATAAGCGCAGGCTCGAAAAGCCATAAAGCCACAAAAAACCGGCTTGTAATGGCCTACCATGCTATTCCGCCTCTACCAACTGCTGGGACTCGGCAAACCGTTTGAAGTCTTTCATTGTCTGGCGAGATTGCTTTTTGAAGACACCGGGCATGAACCAACTCAATACCTTCATCATACCGGTAAACTGAAACTCGTGCTTTGTCGTCCAACGAGTACGGTCGGCATCGAGTTGCTCAAAGCGATTGACGACAAGATTCCACACGCCTTTGGCCGTATAGGTGACGGTAAACTCCTCGGGGAAGTGGCGGGTATTTACCGTTTCCACCATCTCCACCTCTCGCCTGCCCATTTGGTATCGCAGTTTAGTCTTTGCCCCAGGATGGCCAGGCTCACCTTGCAGAGGTTTGTATTCGATTAGGCTGGGCTGCCATTTTTTCGTGTTTTCCGGATTGTCAAAGAGGTCGATGACCTTATCCAGCGGCAGGTTGATATCAATCGATGTAGTGTATCGCATAGGAAATGGGTTTGTTATGAAGATACCGAAAATGGCGCATATTCACAACATATAACCTGTTGGTCATCTATGCTTTATCGTAGTAGGTTTGAATATGTTGGGTCATCGATTCGTAGACGGCTTTCAGGGCTGGATCATCAGCAAGCAAGGACAAATGGTGTCGTATGGTCTGCAGGTCATTTCTTCTAGCCGGGCCCGTCTGTAGGTCGCGTGTGTCATGCTCCAGTGCCTGCTTTACCGTATGGGTCGCCAGCGGTGTAAGATGGGAAAAATCCACCTGGGCATCGTCCGTTATTTCCCGGGCAATGGTAAAGCAGTGGTTGGTGAAATTATTGATAAAAACGGCTGCCAGGTGCAGGGCTGATCGCTGGGCATCGGTGATGACGGCCACATGCTTGCTCAATGCGCGTGCTAATGGAAATAGCTTAGCCAGCACTTCATCTTCGCCTGTCAGCAAAATGGGCAGATGCGTCCAATCCACCTTTCGACCGATCTTAAATGACTGGAGCGGGTAAAAGACACCCGTCCTGGCGGAAACCGTTTGCAGCGAAGGGGTTGGCTGGGAACCACTAGTATGGGCAACCACCTTGCCCGGCAGCTTGAGCTTTTGACTGAGGCTTTCAATGGCATCGTCACTCACCGCCAGGAAATAGACATCGGCTCCATTGTGGATATCGGAAAGGGAATCGGCTGGCGTAGCCGACACTTTGTCTGCCAGCCACCGGGCTCGCTCCATCCTGCGACCGTACACCTGTACGATAGGGAAGCCACTCTCCTTGAGGGCTATGCCCAGGTGGAAGGCCACATTGCCGGATCCGATGATGGTTACACTAGGCTGCTTCACGTTGTGCGGTTCGGTTGTACTCTTGTATGCGCTGCACCATGGCGATCATAAAACCTACCATAGTAATCACAATACCCAACCACAAGATATTGATCCAGGGGAAAACAATCGCCTTCAGGATCAACCAATCGTTATTGTCTGTTACCTTCACGGTAAATTCCCCCTTGTCCGGGTCGATATTGAGTATCTCGAAAGAAAGCTTGTATTCTTCCACTTCTGCCGGATAGGTAAACCATTCATTATCCTTGATCACAAACATCGGCTCCGCATACACCGGTTGTCCACCCATGTTGTCGATTTTCAAGCGGGCCACCGCAGCCAGCTCCGCATCTTGGTTCTGTACAGGCTGAATACTCTCCAGCGTCACCATACCTCGCGAGGTAAAAAAGCTGTCTTTTAGCGCTACTGTCTGACGCGACTCCTGCGGCAATTCCAATGGTCGTTGGTTGCGATCAGTTGGGATAGAATTGATGTGCGTAAAAATATCGCGGTGCAAGTATCGCTTAGTAGCCGGATTGGCCACCAATCCCATGTCTGGATGGTTGAGCAAGTGAGGGCGAAGGGTAAACGCTTCCTTCAGCTCACCCGACTGTGGGTCCAGGCGCTTGTAATCAATATCGTAATAGTAATCATTGCCCTGAATGTCCTTGCCTTCAAAGGCAACCATGTAGTCACCCATAAAGTAGGTCTTATCTTGCAGCAGGTAAAGGTTATTCTGTTTGAAATCCTCGTCAAAACCACTGCCGTAGTCGATATTCATATAATTCTTGGAGATCACCTCACTCTTGCTGAGTGAAATAATGATGCCCACCATCATCAACCCGAAGCCAATGTGCGCTACGGCAGAACCGCTTACCTTGATCTTTCCTTTCAGTACCCGAACGATGTAGTCAAGGTTGGCCAGGACTGAAAATAGACCGGTAAAGAGCAATAATACATAAGCAAAGCTGTCGAACTGGTAATAGTACTCCAGCCCGATGGTGAGGAGCAAGCTCAGAATGAGGGTGGGTACAATCCAGTTGACGTATTTTCTGATATCGGTCTTTTTGTATTTCAGCCACTGTACCATGGCAGTCAGCAAAGCAATGGCGATTCCCACCCAAACCTGAATATCGTTGTAAAAGGTGACGACATCCTTTGGCAGTGCCGCATTATCTGTTAACCCTAATGGAACGATCGAATTGATGGAAGCGGCAATCGCATTGAAGACCGGTAGCGAAGTGCTGAAGACGATGTGCACCGCAGAGATGAGCAATACCAGTGAGCCTATAAACATCCAAAACTCGCGGCTATACGCACTTTCCTCTTTTTTCTGACCAGGCATTTTGTGCCAATGCTCTACCATCATAATCAGTGCCGGCAGCATCATAGCCACAATCAAAATGATTAATTGTCCCATCATACCGAGATCGGTAAAGGAGTGCACGGACGAGTCACCCAAAATACCACTCCGGGTCAGGAAGGTGGAGTACAACACCAGGAATACCGACACAATGAAAAACAGATAGGTAGCTTTCAAGGCATGACCGGTTCGCTTGTAGATCAGCATGGTGTGCATGCCGGCTATCAGGGTCAGCCAGGGCACGAGCGATGCATTTTCCACCGGATCCCAAGCCCAGAAACCACCAAAGCTGAGTGACTCATACGCCCACATGCCGCCCATAAGAATACCCGTTCCCAGAATCATGGTCGCCAATACGGTCCATGGCAGAGCCGGCTTGATCCAGTCTCCATAGCGCTTAGTAGCAATACCGGCCATCGCAAAGGCCATCGGCACCAACGTCAACGCAAAGCCCAGGAACAAGGTCGGAGGGTGAATGACCATCCAACGGTTTTCCAGCAGTGGGTTCAGCCCCTGCCCTGCAATTTGCTCCAGATAATTAGGAAAAAGGAAAATGGCATTGTCGCTGAACTCTTCCCGTGCCAGCGCGAAGGGGCTCACCCCCAATTTCACTGTTTCAGTCAGATAGGTCAAGCCATCAGCCACTTGTACCGGTAGCCAGACGAAAAAGATCACATTGATGGGAATCGCCAACACCCACAGCAACCATTTCGGCCCTTCGCTTTGGGTCCGGGCTACCGTAATAAAGTTGAGTACCGGCACCAGGGCTTTCCAGCCGGCCTGTCCTTTGTCACGCAAAAGCTTCCAGAAGGGCACATGCAAAGCGGCAATTAAAGCCACCAGGGCGATTCCTCTTGGCAAATAGATCCCCAATAACATGGAGCTGAGAATCAATTGGATCAGCGCAAAAACGGCAATCACCGGGCCCACCCAGGTCTTCTTTGTGGTAAAGAGTAGCAGGCTACCAATGATCGCATGCCAGAAAATCCACACCAGGAAGCTACCCTGCTGCCCAGCCCAGAAGCAGGAGATCATGTACAGTGGCCCCATTTCCTCGTTGCTGTGCCTACGCACATAGTCGTACTCGTATTGATGGGTGAAAATGAGCACATACAACAGGGCTATAACGCCAATGACCGATAGCGTATGGATGACGAAACTGGTCTTACCCAGTTGTCGCCAGCGGTCTTGTTGTACGATATCATTTGTGGTGACAGACAGCGCATAACTAACAAGCGCCACAAAGGAGGCTGCAAAAGACAATATCAGTAGAAAATGCCCTAATTGTCCCTGCCACAGGCTTTCGCCCAGGTATTGGATATCCATTAACCCTCTTGGTTTTGATCTTTAATAGCGATTTCTTCGTCCGTGTATTTGGACGGACACTTAGTGAGCAGATCGGAGGCATAAAAGGTGCCCTGATCCATCTTTCCGATGACTACAATTTCATCGGCCAATTCAAAATCCTTGGGTTTGTCGCTATTACAGATCACTTTGGCTTCATTGCCATCGCGGTCTTGCATCCAAAAGGTAAACACATCCGCATTTTCCAGCGGATTGTACTCCATACCCCTTTCCTTTACAAATGTTCCTGCCACGTGATATTCAATGCCTTCATTGTCGGCTGCCTTGGTAAATGACTCATAGGAACTGTAGTCACCTACCATGCTGAGTATCACTCCGATAACCACGGCCAGGCCAATGAGCAGAATGATGTGTGTTTTCTTCATGTTTATCCTTCTCCTGTTACTTCAAATCGAACGCAAAGGTAACCCAAAAAGTTGGCGAAAAGCCTGTGAATACACACATTAGCCTCCACGCTAACATGTTGCCATGCACTACGAGTTTCGGCCCTTAATCCAGCCCCAAAAATGGATTGCTTGAGTCGGATTGAAACTCGTAATTTTAAGGGCACTATGCTACCAACCTTTCCACCTTCCAAAGCGGATAAAATTGCCGCTTTCAATCCCAATGATCCCGCTGCAGACAATGGGCAGTTGTTTGGCCTACCCTTCAATTTTGATGAGTCGGCTGTCGTGTTGCTACCGGTCCCTTGGGAGGTGACCGTCTCCTACCAGCCGGGCACTGCGCAAGGGCCCAAGGCGATTTTGGAAGCCTCAGCGCAGGTCGACCTATATGATGCCGCCCTGCCCCATGCATGGCAATATGGCTACTTTATGCTGGACATTTCTCCTGAATGGAGCCAACGAAACCACCGCCTGCGGCCCAGGGCACAGGAAATACTGCGCTACCTGGAGAAAGGAAAAACGGTGGAACATGACAGTCAGTTGGGCTGGACCCTGGAGGAGATCAACAAAGCTTGTGACCAATTGCAACACTGGGTATTCGAGCAAACCCATACTTTGCTGAAGCGGGGCAAACTGGTAGGTGTTATCGGTGGTGAGCACTCCGTGCCACTAGGCTTTATCCGTGCGCTATCAACCATTCACGATTCCTTTGGCATCTTGCAGATTGATGCCCATGCCGATCTCCGGGACACGTATGAAGGCTTCACCTACAGCCACGCTTCCATAATGCACAATGCTTTGCAACTAGGGGCCATAGAAACGCTGACTATAGTCGGGCTGCGCGATTATTGCGAACAGGAGTCCGCTCCTATAGCCCGGCAACCGGATCGTATACGTGCCTTTACAGATGGTGCCATGCAAGAACGGCTCTTCACAGGCGATACCTGGGATGCCATCTGCCGCGACATCGTGCAAGGCCTACCAGACAAGGTATACATCAGCTTTGACATTGATGGCCTGGATCCTAAGCTATGCCCCAATACGGGTACTCCCGTGCCCGGTGGGTTGGATTGGCCAAAAACACAATACCTGCTGAAAACCTTGGCCGAATCGGGTAAGCAGATCATCGGCTTTGACCTGGTGGAAGTAGCCCCCGGCAATGACGACTGGGATGGCAATGTAGGCGCCCGCTTATTGTATCAATTGTGCAATCGCATGGTGCAGACACAATTGTGATCATGCTTCTTCCATGGCCGCTTTCTTCAGCCGATGGGCCTCATCGTGGCCCAAATATCGATCGATGAGGTAATGGCCGAGGTAAATCACGGGCGTCAAACCAATGGC
>CAJXXO010000127.1 GCA_913062655.1 uncultured Bacteroidota bacterium
CCCCTGCCATTACCGCCCCCAGCGAATAAATACCTCGAAAGAGGCTGAAGCTGCCCACGCCTGACCCCAGAAATACCTCCGTGTATTTAGGCACCAGGAAGTACACGGCTACTAATACAGAAATAAAAACCGCATAACTCACACTACCAAACAAAGCCAACATGGGATGATCCTTTAAATAGGCCACCCCTTGTTGTAATCGCGCCCTGATAGAACCTCGGTCAATGTGCTTTTCCGCCACACTCTTGTACCGGATCATGGCAATCAGGACAAAGGCCAAAATGTAGGTGCAGCCATCCAACAGAAATATTTCGTGCAGCTCCCAGGCGGCAATATGGATATGCACTTGCCAGGTGTAGCCCGCCAATGTAAGGGTCTCCACATCCAGTCCAGCTAACAATATGGCCCCTATGGCACCAGAGATTGAAGCCGTTAGCTGGTGCTGAATCTCCAGGTAGGATAAGATGCGTTTATAGTCCTTTCGGTCTGTTATTTCCTGAGCAAAAGCATAGAGATTGGGAAAGTGGATGTTATAGATGAAGAAGGTAGTAGCGAAGGCTATAGAGGCCACAAAGATGCTCATGGGGCCAGTAGCAAAGCCATAGGCTGCCATTGACAAAAGAATGGCCGCCCCTGCTACATTTATGCCCAGAAAAATGTGTTTGCGATCAAACCTATCAATCAAGGTGCCGGAATAGAGCATCCAAAAGACCGACACGCCTGTAATGAGGGCATACATCAACCCATACAAACTCTGTTCTCCGGCTACATTGATAAAATACCAGGGGATAGCGAGCATAGTAACCCCCTGGGCCAAGCCCGACACCGAATTGGCCGCAAAGAGGTAAAAGATAGCTTGCTTGTTTTTCAAGGCCGGGGTAATTTGCTAGGGCGGCTAAAATAGATAAATGGATAAGAAGAAGGGACAAGTTACCAAGGGAATGGTTCGGCCGAAAATCCAGCGCTACTGTGCCTATCAGGAGCGATGCCATAGTGAGGTCCGCCAACGGCTACTCGACTATGGCGTACGCGGAGATGACCTGGAAGAATTGATCTATGAATTGATCCAGGACAATTTCCTGAATGAAGAAAGATTTGCCCGCACCTATGCCGGAGGTAAATTCAGAATCAAACAATGGGGGCGTCAAAAAATTCGCCAGGCGCTGGAGCAGAAGCAGGTATCGCCTTATTGCGTTGACAAGGCTATGACGGAGATTGAAGAAGCCGATTACCAGCACACCCTGGAAATAGTGTTGGACAAAAAATGGCAACAACTGAAAGACCCGGATCAATTTGTAAAACGGGGAAAACTAGCCAAATATGTCATCAGTCGCGGCTATGAGCCGGAGTTGGTGTGGAAGACCATTCGTAAACTTTATATGGATTAGCCTGTACCTTTGTCAAACCATTTTTGGGGGCTCCACGTTGCCTCTTTAATTCAAAAAGCCTGATAACTATGAGCCAAACCACACAAGCACCTATCATGGTATATACAGAAGCGACTCCCAACCCGGAGACGCTCAAGTTTGTCACCAATAAAGTATTGTTGCAGCAAGACAGCCTCGACTTTCCCGATGAGGAAAAGGCACAGCGCTCTCCCTTTGCGGCTGAGCTGTTCACATTCCCATTTGTCAGGGGGGTGTTTATCGCCAACAATTTCGTAACCATTACCAAGACAGAGGATACCGATTGGCATGAGGTGATGCCTTCCTTGCGTGACTTTATACGAGAATACGCGGGTAGTGGAAAAACAATTGTAGAAGAAGCCTACCTGAAAGAACTGCAAGCCAAGCGCCAGCAAGCAGATGCTGATACGGATGACGAAACCAAAATCAAGCAACTACTGGACAAATATGTTCGACCGGCCGTAGAAATGGACGGAGGCGCCATCATTTTCGACAGCTATGAGGATGGTATCGTTAAGTTGCAGATGCAGGGCGCCTGTAGTGGATGCCCTTCTTCCATGGTGACGCTGAAAGCCGGTATAGAAGGGCTGCTAAAGCGCATGATGCCGGAAATTCAAGGGGTCGAAGCTACCGAAGCGTAAAGAGATACCACACAATGACTTACAAGCGTCTCCCCGCGGAGGCGCTTTTTTTATTTATTCGCCAACTGCCCGCAAGCGGCATCAATGTCTTTGCCTCGGCTTTTGCGTACGGTAGCGGTCACGCCATGGTCTTCGAGGTAGGTGATGAACCTATCGCGTTGCATGTGCTTTGATTTTGAGAAGGTCGCCTCGGCAATCGGATTGTACTCAATGATATTGATCTTAGCCGGCACCCTGCGGCACAGGTCAACCAATCGCTTGGCATCATCGATGCTTTCATTGATGCCATCGAAGAGGATATATTCAAAGGTTATCCGTCCCTTCGTATTTCGATAGAAATCATTCAAAGCATCAACCAGCACCTCCAAATTGTTCTGCTCATTGATGGGCATCAACTCATTGCGTTGTTGATCGGTGGTGGCATGGAGCGATAGTGCCAGGTTGAACTTCACCTGGTCTTCCCCCAGCTTACGAATCATTTTGGCGATGCCTGCGGTGGATACGGTAATCCGCTTAGGTGACATATTGAGGCCATCCTCGGCCGTCAAACGGTCGATGCCGGCCAATACATTTTTGTAGTTGAGCAGGGGCTCACCCATGCCCATAAAAACGATATTGGAGAGGTGCGACTCGTAATATTTTTCCGCCAATTGATTGAGCAAAATGACCTGATCGAAAATCTCATCCGGCCTCAAGTTTCGTTGTCGTTTCAGGTAACCGGTAGCACAAAACTTACAATTCAGACTGCAGCCCACTTGCGAGGATACACAGGCGGTCCATCGATTTTCTGTTGGGATGAGTACCCCCTCCACCATATGTCCATCGTGGGTCTTGAAACGCACCTTTACCGTGCCGTCCGAACTCCGCTGCTCCATATCGATGGTAAGGGGCTGAAGGACAAACTGTGCCCTTAATTTGGCCCGTAGCTCTTTCGATAGGTTGGTCATGCTGTCAAAATCCCAGGCGGCTTTCTGCCACAGCCATTCATAGACCTGTTTGGCGCGAAAAGGCTTCTCACCCATCGCCACCATGGCTTCTTTTAGCTGGTCAAATGATAGATTTCGGATGTCGGTCGATGTGGCCATAGTGCAAAGATAGAACTTGGCGTGCCCAATCGAGCACAGTAGCTTTGATAAGCAACTGATGGTCAAAATAGTTTCCACTATGCGCAAAATCGCAGCCGACTTCGTACATACCGTATCCGGCCCTACACGTTCAGCTACTGTAGTAGTCCTGGACGACCAACACGTCATCCGGGAAATCGCTCCTATATCGCAGTACGATAGTGCATCGGTGGAGTACTGCCCGGGTCACCTGATGCCGGGCTTCGTCAATGCGCACTGCCACCTGGAGTTGTCATTTATGAAGGGACAGATACCGGAACGCACCGGATTGATCGAATTTGTGCAGCAGGTAGTAGCTATCCGGGACAACTTTTCAGCCGAGGAACAAGAGGCAGCTATTGTAGCGGCTGAAGAGGAGATGCTCCAAGGAGGAATTGTAGCGGTGGGTGATATTTCCAACGACACGCGCTCTTTCTTCCAGAAAGCCAAGGGCCAATTGCGTTATCACACCTTTGTGGAGGTATTCGACCTGGGGCCGGCCATGACAGAAGCTTCTAAAAAGACAGGACAGGACGTGCTAGACGCTATTCCACATGTGCCCGGACACACGGCTTCACTAACCCCACATGCGCCTTATTCCTGCACCCCGGAATTGTTCCGATGGATCAGTGCGTACAACCAAGAGCGTGGTCTGTTGGGCATGAGCATCCACAATCAGGAACAGCCGGATGAGAATCAACTGTTTCTGGATAAAACCGGTGACTGGCTCCAGTTTATCAAACACATGCAGTTGGACTATAGCTGGTTTGTACCATCAGGAAAATCTTCGCTACAGACGTACCTGGATTACCTGCATCCAGCACAGGGATGGTTGTTCATCCACAACACTTTTACCACACCAGAAGATATAGCTGCTGCCCACAAGGCTGGTCAGCAGGTGTACTGGGGCTTTTGTCCAAATGCCAACCTGTACATAGAAGATAGGCTCCCGGACTATGTGAAGTTCTTACAAGCTGGCGCACAGTGTGTGGTGGGCACAGACAGTCTCGCCTCCAACCACCAATTATCCATTTGGTCAGAGCTGCAAACTATTCGCCAACATGCCCCGGATATCCCCTTCACTACGCTTTTGCCATGGGCGACCTTAAATGGTGCAGCATGCCTGGGCTTTCAAGATACCTTAGGTTCATTGGAGGTAGGCAAACAGCCGGGGCTGATATGGGTACCGGCTAAAGAGTCCGATCCACTACTTTCAACCGTTGCGCCCCACAGACTGGCTTAAAAAAAGGGAGCCTTTCAGCTCCCTTAATGGCATTCCTAGCCTTTACTGTACAATAATCTTTCGCAGCAGTTGGCCATGCTCACTTTGTAATCGCAAGAAGTACATCCCTTTTGCATAATGCTGCAGGTCAAAGGTGTGCTGAGCTGTCGATTGCACTTTTCCGAGGTTCACGGCCTCAAGCATCCGGCCCGATACATCGAGCAGTGTGGCCGTCCAATCACCCGGAGTAGCTACTTCCATTTGCAACTGCACGTTATCCGTAGTAGGGTTAGGCACCAACTGAATGGACTGAATAACAGCCGGATCTTCAATACCGGTGGGCCAAACTTCCACTTGCTGGGTTATGGTATCGGCTCCACAATCGTTGCTTACCACCAGGCTGACGGTGTAGGTGCCTGGCCCGGCAAACAAATGGGTGGGATTCTGTACGGTTGATCCATTGCCATCACCAAAGCTCCACAGATAATCATTATCTGACGAGCCACTGGCCGCAAAGGTGAGTCGGCTCAGGCCACTAACGTTACCATAGGTAAAGCTGGCAGTAGGTGTTTCATTGAATTGCACTTCAATGGTATCTGCCTTCACACAGCCCATCAGGTCATCCACCGTTACCCAATAGGTTCCGGGTGCCTGTATCAGGCGCTTTTGTGCAAAGAACCCATTTTCCCACTGGTGTTTCATGCCGGGATTGCCCGCATCTAAGGTCACCGTATCAACTTCGCATACGGTAAGCACATCGGGTCCCAGATCAACAACAGGTCCGGGTTCTAATGTCACTTCAATGGTATCAATGTTGAACAGTTTGTTCTTGGTAACCGTGACCCCGTAGGTGGCGCTGTTGGGTTGATTGCCAGTATTGGTGATGCGAATTGACCGGGTTGTATCGCCTGTATTCCACAAATAACTGGCATTAGCCACATTGGCATCCAGGTCGATGAATCCACAATCGGTGATTGGGCCAGTACCAAGGTTGACATTGGGTAGCTCTCCCAACCGAAGATCGTCAATAGCGATGTCGCTACTGGTAGAGTTACCAATAGTAGCTCTAATACGAACCCTCACTTCGCCTAAGGAAGCATAGCTGGATAAATCGACCACGGCTTGCCGCCATTGGTTGCCCTGGTCGCCCGATGCCAGCCAAACATCGGGAATCACGAGCGCGCCCCTGACAACATCTACATGAAGATCGCCCATAAATGAACCTGACATATGGTAAGCAAAGTTGAGCCCTGGCCGATTCATGGTTGTAAGGTCAAGGCAAGGTGATAATAGGCTTATGTCGTTGCCATAGCATGGGAAAGCCGATTCTACATAGAGGTATTTACCATTAGTTGTACCCGGATTGAAATCAAATAAAGGACCTGTACTGGAAGTAGGTGTGGGTCCGCTGTTGACATTCCAATTACCGTCATCTTCTTCGTCTTGCGTCCACCCTTGTAAGGCCGTAGCGCCAACGCTTGAGCAACTTGGATCGGTAGAGATGGGCCCCCACCCCTCAAAGTCTAAGATTTGTGGCAAGGTGGGCGCAGAGTTATTGGTTACCACCTCCGATATTTCATCATTTGCAGGATCTCCGTCACCAGAGATAGTGATGGCAATATC
The DNA here is from genome assembly GCA_913062655.1 of uncultured Bacteroidota bacterium. Taxonomy (GTDB): domain Bacteria; phylum Bacteroidota; class Bacteroidia; order Chitinophagales; family S012-47; genus CAJXXO01. Next base: position 5,996 of record CAJXXO010000127.1, read on the forward strand.
GAGGTCATAGTCACCTCCCAGCCCTAAGTCAGCCGGTGTATTGAAGGTGTATATCACGGTATCGCGGAAATTAAGCACTTTCTGGAGCGTTAACGTCTCTGTTACCGGCACACCGCCATCAACAGCGTAGCTCACTTGTACCGTAGTGCCTACAGCTACTGGATCATTGCCATAGCTGGCAAAAACGGCTCCTATGGTTTCTGCCGTTGACAAACCACAACCAGAGACCGGATCAAGAAGTGCTATGGTAGCCATATCGATAGGAGCAGGCACTATCTCATCTGCACCTATATCCGGACGGACCGGATCGCGAGGGTCCCCATCAATATCTGAGGTGACATACGGCACAGGTATACCTGTTTCATTCATAATGGGTGTTACATGCAAGTCTGTAGAGCTGACAAATGGTGCCGCAAAGTCTACGCTATTTGCATCCAGACCAGATACGTTTTGATAATCCCCTAACGTGGAATAGGGCCCCAGCACGTAATAGGCAAGATTACTCCCCTGCGTATGCAAGAGGTTATAGTTTACCGTATCCAAACTGACGCTGGAAGACAGATAAATGGCATATCCTATACCCTCGTTGTTGAAAATATTGTTAACCACATCCACATCGTTTCCTGTGCCGGAGACAAAGAGGGCTCGCCCGCTTGTACTGGTGCTGGTAATATTGACGCTATTATAATAGACATCTATAAACTCCAATGTAGAAGAGAGATAGATGCCATAGGCTGTTGAAGTACCCCCTACGTGCACAAAGTTGTTCGCAATCAAATTGGGGGCTATAGCCGTACCTGTACTACTGGTGAGGTAGATACCATAACTACCGGTTTCTGCATTCACCTGGTTCGCAGTAATAGTTGAACCATTATCACAACTGCTGCATTCCACCCCCCGGTAGAAGTTGTATGTGCTGAAAGTGTTGCTGATGATGGAGTTGCCATGTACCTCAATCGCATCATGGTAATAGAGACTTACACCACGATAGTAGGACTCGATGCGATTATCTCGAATGACACAATTCGTACTTCTCGTCCCTGAGCTTACCCCACGCAAATACACGCCATAACTTCCCCCAATAATGTCGCAATCCTGAATTATAATGCTATTCATGACTGAACCGGTACCAAAAATCGTAGAGAGGTTGGATGTGGTGGAGCCACGTGAAGGTCCGTTGATCACACAATTGTCGATCTCAATATCATTACAATTCCCCTCCAACCGAAAGCATGTACCAAAACTGGTGTTGCTATTTTCTACGGTGAGGTTAGTGAAGCGTATATGTGCACTCCCATTCAGGAGAAAGATGTAATTGGAAGTTGATGTGGCAGCATTGCTGCTTATCGTGACATCACCCGCATTGCCAGTGGCCGACTGAAATGTAATGGTATTGGTAGTGCTGGCGCCAGTAACAGCACCTAGGGCTACTTGCTCTGTATAGGTGCCTGAGGCAATATTGAAGG
>CAJXXO010000128.1 GCA_913062655.1 uncultured Bacteroidota bacterium
GGATTGGTCGGCTGTGCTCCGGTAGCCGGATCAATGGTTGTGAATCGCCAGAAGGCCTTGCGATTAACCGCATCAATACCGGCTACAATATCTACCCGGTGATTGAAATATTCGGGTCCTAACTGTACACTACCGGTGTAATAGGCCGTGTTGGGTAAGGTAATAATGGTGTCGCCCCAGCCTACTTCACCCAATCGGAACCGCTTGATGTCGAAGCCCTCCGGCAATGGATTTTCAATAGACACAAACCGCGCTGGCGCACCGGCTTCGGCTTTGTTCTCGAAGTTGACCGTGTACGTCATCGGGTCTTCTACATCCACATAGCGTGGAGCGCCTTCACCGGCTGGACCAATGATCTCGTTGGGATCCCAGGAGGTGATGAAGTCGATTACATCATCGACAAAACCACCGCCCCCTCCACCGGGGGGGTCATCGGGCGGACACTTGTAAGTGTACACCGCTCGTCCTTTGGCGTCATCCTGCGTAAGCCTGCGCAGACACTTGTATTGTATTTCGTCCTCAATTTTTTCAAGGTCCAGGCACTTACCCAAGTTGCGTATCAAATATTCATAGTACGAATTAGAACCGGGCACAAAGCTCTCCTTGTAACTCTCGTTCCCTTTCCAGCCATCCATCAAGTCTTTGGCCACTTCCTGCACTTCGGGTGAAGACTCGGGGTTAAAGGTGTTCTTCAAGGCGTTGGTCATAGCGGTACCTGCAGCGGCACTTCGTGAAGTGGGCAATCCACCTAGTGTATACTCTGCCTGCTGCCGAACACCGGCATAAATGATGGCCTCCAATTGCTCGGGATCGGTATTACAATTGGCATTCCGAAATCCTGCCCCGGCCGGGTCAGGTGGTGATAGAATGGAATCCAACTGCTGCATGAAGTAGGTATACTTCAGGTCGGCTGTATCGCCACTAAAGTGGATAGGCGAAATAGGATTGCGGAAGATATGTGGCGCTACATGCACCGTATCCGCCAACAGACCGGTGACTTCGAAAGTAAAGTTCGTACGGCCTTCATTCGGCAGAATGGGGTACCACGCTAAAAACAGGTAACCATCCTCGTATTCGATCATTGCGGTGCTGTCAAATGGGTGCAGGGCACGGGCCTCATCCGGCATGGTATTCGATACGCCATCGCCCATGTATTTCACCGTAAAACCGTCATTAAAAAAGCCTTCCCGATAGATTGGTATGGCGAGCATGACATCATAGTCATTGATGTTGCCCAAATTGCCAAACGAAACGGTAACCGGTGTAGGGGTATTGATAAGTGCCGCATCAGGTGCCATTACCTGCAGGTAGTAGTCGTTGTAAGAGCTGTCTTCTAAGGTATAAGCTTGCGGTAAAACCGCCTGTCCGCCCTTGTCTAGCCGTTCCAGTACCACGTCATATACGCCTGCGGCTGCACCATTGGTGTTGATGTGGGCCCGAACTTCCAGGGTGTTGATCGGAAAAACGTGATGTGCTTCCGCGGTATCCTGCGCATTGATAAGCGAAACCCGCATGGAGTCTGACAAGTCAAAGCCTCTGATGTCCAGCACTACAATGCCTTCATTGCCACCATGGTCAGGGGTGACAGATTCCAGGCTGAAGGTTCTGGTCTCAGCCAGGATAGTATACGGTACCGAATCACGGATGCTAAAGTCCAGTTGGGCTAGGCTATACCCGGTGTAGGCGGCTGTATCGGAGGCTACCAGTAGTTTTTGGGACGCCTCAAATGCGTTGCTGCCCCGTGCATCAAATGGCCCTCCACGGCCGGGCAGCTCACCTTTGCGATAATACAATTCCACAGCCGTAGAAGGGGTATGCGCGTCCATGGTCATTACAATGCCTTCATTGGCGTTGACCGGTACGGAGTAATAGTGGCTGCGCCACCCAAATTTTGGATAGCTGGTGTCGTAGGCTACATTGGGTGTCAGCGGTGTCACTGGATCCAGATAAAAGGAATCCACCGAAGCAACCAGGTTGTTGGTGATATCTGTCTCCGGCATCAGGTTGTAAGCATCAGTGCGAACAAGTACATAGTACCAGCCCGGCTTTACAAACGGCATAGCTCCCGACCAATAAGCGCTCCAGGATGCTCCTGGTAATAGTAAGGTGGTGTCTGGGTGTTCTACATCGCCTAAGTAAGGGTCCGTAGGATCCCACACTTTGTCATCAGAGAGATACAATACATCTGTCCAGGAGCCTTTGGCCGGATTGGGTCCTTTATTTTCCAGGGTGTAGGTGATGTAACCGGCTTTTTGCAATTGGATGGAGTCGGCCACAGGAAGCAGGTCTGAAGGCAATGGCTTGTGCACATATACCTGGCCCAGACTGCTGGTGAGATTGTTGTCTTCGTCCGTATGTTCATACACATTGTCCAAGGCGTCCGTTTGCGCCAGCAAGTAATAGAAACCGGCTGGTGCGTTACTAAAGCGGAAGGGTCGATTCTCCGTATACACCCCACCTGGACTCAGTGGAGCCGTGGCCGGCTGCTCATGGTAAATACGGATATCGAAATCATCCAAAAAGCGGTCAGTAGACAGATACAACCGGTTGGTCCAGGGCGTATCGGCCATACCTTGTCCATCATTGGTAATTTCGAAGGGGACCACATTGGGTTGGCCATACACAAGGGTATCCACTACTGGTAATGTGCTAACCGTCAGGTCGGGCCAGGGGGATAGTGTCACAGGCACAGTGATGACCGTCTTATTGTTGCTATTGTTGTATTCCAGCACATCTTTGCCATAGTCGGCATGGATGCGCAATAAAAAGGGCCCCTCCAGCCCATTGGGTATGGTAAAGCTGGACGATATTGTATACTGGTCCTGACCACTGAGCGGGGTATTGCGGTAGCGGGTGGTATAGGCCGCCACCGTGCTATCCGGATACAGCAGCTCAATGCGATCTTCCCACGCACTGGCAAAGGTGGTTTTGGTGGTCTGGTTCTCTACGGTGTAGGAGAAAGACAGGGACTGGCCGGAGAAGGCCTGGCCGCTGGTAGAAAGAGCGGTGGCCACCAAATCCGGTAACCGGTTAGGATCGCGTGTGATGTTCAGGTTGCTGACCACCGTAGTATTATTGTTTTCGGCCTGGTGCTCATACAACCGGTCGCCTGCATCGGTACGTATCACTAGGTCGTATGTGCCCGGCTCCGTCATGAGGGGTAGGGTGATATTGCGGAGGATATTTCGGCTGCCGTTTCCATTGAGCCCATTTTCATGTTCGATGTAGGTGAGGCGGTTCCGCTTGCTGGGGGCCCCTCCGGCTGGTACCAGGTATAGGCTATCGATTATGGTTCGCGAAAAGTCGCCCGGACCATTGTTGGACCACAGGTAAGAGAGGGCCACCTGATCACCGGCCACCAGATTGCCCGGCATATTCACCTGGGAAACGGTCAGATCCTTTTGTGGTGCCAACGCTACTTGTAAGGCGTTGCTGGTACCAACATTGTTGCCCTCAAAAGGCAACTCACACACCTTATTGCTGATATCCGTATACACGCTGATGTATTGCTGGCCATAGCGATCGGCCGGAATGGTAAAGCTGGTGCGCAGGGTAGTGTCTTCGCCAATGGGCAGCATAAAGGGCTCGGTGAAATTGTTAAACCCGGTTCGCTCCGCGGTAAGGGAGTCCCACGAAGCGCCATCATGCATGTAGAAGACATCGGCATAGAACTTCGGTACGATTACCGTGTCGAGGCCATCGTTGCGAATGGTATATTCAATAATCACCGGCTCCTCTGTGGTAGGGGTAGAAGCAGCTACATCTACTGCTGTCACCACCATATCAGGGTTGGGGCGTACGATCACCTCTATCGGGCCGGTGTAGCCCAGGTTGTTGTCGGGCGAAATCTCAGGTACATTGTCGTATTTGTTGGTGAAAACGTAGAGGTAAAATTCACCCGCCTCGCAGTAGGGCATACGGAAGCTGTCTTGTACAATGTGCTCTTCCAGCGGTTGGAGCAGCTTCCAATAGGACGGTTCATATTCAACCTCGGCAAACCGGAAGGTGTTTTCCTCCGGCATCGTATCGCGGCTGAGCGCGATCCAGTCCCATCGCTTGTCAACCGCCATAGCAGCCGAGCCGCTGTTGCGGATTTTGTAACTAAACTTCAGCATTTCGCCTGAGAACACGGTAGCCGGTACATTCACTTCCATTACCTCCAGGTCTGCCAACGGCAACTGAGATACATTCACCGATCCCACGCCCATGTTGTCTGGGGTGCCCTCGATCTCTTCCAATATCTGTCGACCGCCATCGGCAAATACGGCCGGATGATAGACGCCACTCATCTGCAAAGGCAGCCGGTAAGACTTGGTTTGTGTATAGGTTTCACCCGGCAACAATCCCGTGGGCGCTTGTACGGCAAAGAGGCGCAAGGAGTCGGGTTTGAATTGATTGGGGTTGACGAAATAGTTGCTATCCGCCTCCCAATACACATAATCGTACCACGTAGCGGAGGTGGCTTTTTGGCCGGTATTCTTTACGGTCCAGGTAATATTGACCACCTGCCCCGATTGAATAGCCGGTGGAGCCGATATGCTGGTGACCACCAGGTTGGGGCGGTCGCCTGGAATGATGGTAAGTGCAGCCGAAGCCATCACATTGTCGCTACCATCGTCAAATACACTTTGGTTTTCATTGAGCCGAACCACTACATGGTAGGTGCCCCCGGAGAGTGTATCGGGGATACCTACTGTAAGCTGCTTGTTGTACGTGCTGCCTGAAGGGAGAAAGCGGCTGATCGAAACACTTGTAAGGCGCAGAACACTATCCGCCAGGTTGGGGGAGCTACAGAGGAAAATGCCATCCCTCCAGGCACCCGTCAAATCAGCCGTACCCGAGTTGGTACCTGTGTAGTTGATTTGCAGACCGTTGCCGGTGATGACGGTGTCGGGGTTTCTTGTCACTACAGTGGGTTCCAGGTTGGGTGTCGCTGTGATCTCAATCGCTCCTATGGTCACTTCATTGGGGTCGCGTGGGTAACCGTTGATGTCATTGGGTAGGGATGGCATATACTGGCCGGCCCCTTTTAAAACAGAGGCAGCCGGGTTGAGGGTCGTGTCGGTGTCGAAGAAGGGATTGGCGGTTATGGAGTTCGCATCTTGCCCCGTGCTGTCGCGCCATTCGGCCAGGTCTTTGGCTTCTACGGTAAAAAAGTTGACATGAAAACTGTCTTGCACCGTGAAATAGGCATTGTAATCGGAATGCCGGATGATATTGTTTTCACCCAGAATTACCCCGCCTTCACCGTAGTTGCAAAAGATGTTATTCTGAAAGGTTACCACCGTATCATAGGCGGCAAAGCCACTAGTGTAGAGATACCCCTGATCATTAGTATTGCGGTTGAGCAGGCTGTTGTGATACACTTCTGCACGGTTGCCCAGGGTAAGGGCCCGTTCTCCCTGCACAGAAATGACATTGTTGTAAATCCGTACCGGATTGTCAGCATAACCGGAGCTGGCTCCAATGCCTTCCGCATAGCGATAAATACGGTTGTTCTGGATCAGTGCCTTCTCCATAAAGCCGGTAGCAATACCGGTACCATCGTACAACTGTCCGTCAAAGGTGTTGCCGATCACCGCGACCGAATCGAGGTAGATGGCTATCATACCACTTTTGGTACGCACATAATTGTCCTCCACAACGGCCAGGTAAAAGGTGTCGATTACATTGCCCGATAGCTGAATGCCTGTGGCCGCATGCTCGATGGTATTTTGGCGTATGAATACCGGTCCCTTCACGTGGTCTATCCGGAAGGTGACAGTGTCAACAAACAAGGTAGTCTCTACCGTGGCGCTGCCCCCGGTCAGGCTGGGTGTATTCCCTTGTATGCGATTGTTTTCCAGGTAGATCGCTCGGCAATTGCCCATAATCAGTACCGTGTTGTAGCGATTATCGGCTGCATTCCGAATGGTAAGATGGCGGAGCATGACGTGCTGCACATTGCGGAGTAAGACGGTATATTCGGCAGCGGTAGTGTTGTCTGTGTTGGTCCAAAGTACGGCACTCGTATCCTGGGCCTGTGATTGGAACACCACCCGGTTGATGGTACTGGTGCCTGGGATAGAGTCAATAAGGACCTGCTCATCGTACGTACCGCTGGCTATGTTGATGGTCACCGGTCCGGCAATGCCTTGTTGTGCCAAATCATCTGCTGCCTGTTGAATGGTGGTATAATCGCCCGCCCCGCCAGGATCGACCGTGTAGGTGCCGGAAAGCTGGCCAAAAGCAGTAACAGAAATGAGCAAAAACAAGAAAGCAAAGGATGACACAATGCGCATGTGGTGGAATTTTTGTACGACCAATAATGGGGTGCTGCCAGAGGATAGGAAGTACAAAACTACCCGATTACCGTGCGCTACCACGTGCCATTGTGCGGTTGGTGAGCCTCATTGAGTGAGTGGTGGCTTTCGCTTATTAGAGTATCAGGCATTGTAGAATGGCGAATGCGGTGAAGTAGCCCATTAAAAATCTTTACGGGCGCCCTTGCGTAAATACAAAAAGAAGGGAATGCCGATCCATAGCAAGAGCGAAAACAGTGACAAAAGTAACCCGCCAACGGTACCGAAAAATCTATTGAAAACGGCCCCGGTATATCCCATCAGGGCAGAGATGTCCAACTCGAGTAAAATATTGATACGGGCCAAGTCAATGGGGTTTAGCATCGATAGAATGAGAACGGGCTGTTCCAGGGGATAATCACTGAAGTTTACCATCACCAACATCAGCAATCCATCATACACGATAGCCAGCAAGAGCCAAATCAATATACCCAATCCGAATCCCTTGATGCGGTTATCGAACTGCATGGAGAGCAGAAAAGCGATGGCGGTAAACACATAAGTGAGGAGTACCCCCATGAGCAACATATTGAGCAAGCTACCCACCGCGGCACTGTTTTGCCAACCAAAGAAAAGAAAGGGAATGCCTGTACCCAGGGCAAAGCTGAGCGCCATACCACTGGACAGGCTTATGAATTGACCGGTAAAGAGGGTTGTCCGTTGTATTGGCAAGGCCAGCAAAAGCTCGGTGAATTCACGGCTGTTGTACACGTAAATGATGCTATACACCAGTGATATCAGGGGAATCAGCATCAATATTATATTGAGCAGACTCACCAGCCCTTTGGTGGGGTCATTGGTCAGGTAAAGCAAAAACCAGGTGGTGGTAAAGAAGAAGCCAAAGTAGAAGAGGATCCACTTGCTCTTCAACATATCCTTGGTAGCGTAGCTGATGATCTTCCACATGGCTATGGGTTTTGTTGTTCGAGAATACGGGCAATGGCGCGTTCGAGGGTTTGTTGAGCCACGTCACCAGAAGCCAGATAACGCATGGTTCCCAGAGAGAACACCGAAATCTGACGGTTTGTTTTTCCAAAACGGCGATATCGCATAGCAGGGAGAGTGCAGACGCATCCCGAATGGCTGGAATCAATCCCAGGCAGGACAGCGTACCCT
>CAJXXO010000129.1 GCA_913062655.1 uncultured Bacteroidota bacterium
CCTGTGCCCCATACGCCAATCCGATAGGCAGGATATCGAGCACATTGGCCACCAGGTCGTTATCGGTATCACCTGGCCATACCAGCTCACTAGTATCAGGTAACACGATGATGGAAAAAGTGCGAACCGCTTCACCCGGAGCATTACAATTATTGTCCTGTACACGTAATTGTTGATGGTGTGGTGCAAACTGAACATCAGTACTATCTGTAATCCATTCAAATGTTAGGACGGGTCTTGCACCTGTAGTTACAGAAATAGAAGCATCAGGAATATCCGGTTGCCAGAGCCATTGTAGCGTATCTCCTGCATCAGCGTCAGTAGCGAATACTTGAAATAATGCTGTATCACCTGCTAATACTTGTAAAGAAAAATGCTGGCTATTATTTATACCCGACATGACCGGCAAATTATTGGGCTGATTGACAAAGTGTATTTGTACATCACGAAAAGTGCTTCCAATTTTCACTGCACCTTGTGGTGTATTTCTGTATTCGTCAATATCAATGCGTATTACCGCAACCTGTGCTACTGCACCATTTACAGTTACCTTACCTGTAGAAGAATCAATAAGGAACGATCCATTAATTGGTCCATTAGAGGTGCCGTAATAAATTGGAGCACCATTAGCCCCTTGTGGATCGCCCAGTGAAAACACTAAAGAATCTCCATCAGGATCCGATGCACCAAAATTTATCTCCCGGGATACACCTGCCGGTACTACGAAAGTGGAAAATGTATTTATAACAGGACTGCTATTCACTACGCCAGATAATCCAGGATTATCAAATCTTTTGGTGCTAATCCATAAGGATTGCATGCCTGGGGACGGCAAATTTGTGATTTGTGTATTCCGGCAACAATCTTCGTACCGTATTGTAAAATTGTCGTCATTTATTGTGACTGTACCCGTGTAGATGTGGCGCTCAATCCCATTTTTCCAGCATCCATTTGTAATCTTGTCAATCCAAAGCCGATTTAATTGACCATTTACTGTAGTGTTACTGTGTTGAATGGTAATGCCTTGAACAGCAGGAAGCGCTGCACCACTTTCATCTCGATATAATATCAAATGGATCAAATAGGCGTTGTTACCTATTTGTTCATATCTGATTTCTCCACCCATTAGGTGAGTAGCCTTGGTTTCGGGTAAAAAGGCCATTACAGCGATCAAAAGGAGTATTAACTTTTTCATTGAAGTGTATTTTCTTTCGACTCGTTAAAATACAAAGGTTTTCAGACTTTGCTTTTCCACGATAATCCGATAAAAGAATAGCGAAAAACCATTGTGGGGAAAAAATGTGCATAGCGGTGAACTACAGCACACTACAAGCATTATTCCTGCCTATTTGCTGTTACCTTTGCAGCACATTCTCATACCGGAAAATATTCGTGCCCATGAAAGAGCGTTTTCACTCCGTAGATGACTTCATCAACCGTCATATTGGACCCACCCCCGCTGACGTAGAGCGTATGCTGAAAGCCGTTAACGCCAACAGCCTCGATCAACTGCTGGACGAGACCTTGCCCCAGCAAATTCGACAGGAAACAGCCGATGAATTACCGGAACGGATGAACGAATACCGGTACAGCAAGCACATTCGGGCTATCGCCAATAAGAACCGGGTTTTTCGCTCTTACATTGGTATGGGCTATTACAATACGATTACACCTGCAGTAATTCAACGCAACATCTTTGAAAATCCAGGCTGGTACACCCAATACACCCCTTACCAGGCGGAGATCGCACAGGGGCGCCTGGAAGCACTGCTCAATTTTCAGACCATGGTGTCTGACCTGACAGGACTCGAGATCGCCAATGCTTCTCTGCTTGATGAGGCCACCGCTGCCGCTGAAGCGATGTCTATGTTTTACAGCAAAGTGAATCGCAAGCTACAGGAGCCCAAACGTGCCAAGTTCTTTATCGATCAGGGGGTATTGCCACAGACCATCGATGTGATCAAAACGCGCAGTAACCCCTTCCCCATCGAGCTGGTGATTGGCGATTTCAAGACGGCACAACTGGATGAGGACTACTTTGCAGTGCTCGTGCAATACCCAACAGCAGATGGCGCGGTGCACGACTTCCGCACTTTCATTGAGCAAGCCAAGTCGCACGGCATCTTTACCATTATGGCAGCCGATATTTTGTCTTTGGCGCTACTAACACCGCCTGGTGAGCTGGGCGCTGATGTGGCGGTGGGTAGCACGCAGCGCTTCGGCATCCCGCTGGGCTTTGGTGGTCCACATGCTGCCTATTTTGCCTGTCATGAAGACTTCAAGCGCTTGGTACCGGGACGTATTATTGGCGTATCGATTGATGCCAACGAGCGGCCCGCTTTCCGCATGGCACTGCAGACACGGGAGCAACACATCCGCAGAGAGAAGGCCACCTCCAACATCTGCACCGCACAAGCCCTGCTGGCCATCATGGCCGGTATGTATGCGGTGTACCACGGGCCGAAAGGCATCAAAGGCATAGCCGAACGGGTGCATTTTATGGCACAATCCCTGGAGAAAGAATTGGCCCAACGCGGCTTCCCGGCCGTCCACCCACACTACTTCGATACGCTGCGCGTGAACAGCCATGGACAATCCGATCAGATCAAAGCTGCTGCCGAAGCCAATGGCATCAACTTCTTTTACTATGAGAATGGGGACATCGGTATTGCGCTGGATGAGACCGTTAGCGCAGAAGACCTGGAAGATATCGTAGCCGTTTTCGCACGAGCAGAAAACCAGTCGATCGAATTCAGCCAGTATTATGATTTGGAAGCAGCCTTACCGGCTGGTTTGCAGCGCACTTCTGCCTACCTTGAGCACCCGATCTTCAACACCTTCCGATCGGAAACGGAACTCATGCGGTATATCAAGCGGCTGGAAAACCGTGACCTGTCACTGACCCACTCCATGATCCCGCTGGGCTCTTGTACCATGAAATTGAATGCGGCCAGTGAATTGATGCCGGTTAGTTGGCCGGAATTTGGACAGATCCATCCCTTCGTACCACAGGATCAGGTGGCAGGGTATCATCAGATTTTGGATGAGCTGAACCAATATTTGTGTGCATTGACCGGCTTCACCGCCTGCTCCCTGCAGCCCAACTCAGGGGCACAGGGAGAATTTACCGGGTTGCTGGTGATCCGTGCCTATCACCAGGACAGAGGCGACACGCACCGTAAGGTGGCCTTGATCCCATCTTCTGCCCACGGCACCAACCCCGCCAGTGCCGTCATGGCCGGTATGGATGTGGTGGTAGTAGCTTGTGACGAGCAAGGCAACATCGATGTAGCCGACCTGAAAGCCAAAGCCGAACAATACAGCGATACCCTGGCCGCCCTGATGGTGACCTATCCTTCTACCCATGGGGTCTTTGAAGAGGCCATACAGGAAATATGTGGTATCATCCACGACAATGGTGGATTGGTGTATATGGATGGCGCCAACATGAATGCGCAGGTGGGCTATACCAGTCCGGCTGCCATTGGTGCCGATGTATGCCACCTCAACTTGCACAAAACCTTTGCCATACCGCACGGTGGTGGCGGTCCAGGCATGGGACCCATCTGCGTGAATGATAAGCTGAAGCCCTACCTGCCGGGACATGTACTGGTACCCACCGGAGGCGAAAAGGCTACCCATGCGGTAAGTGCTACCCCATACGGCTCGGCCAGCATTTTACTGATTTCCTATGCTTACATCCGCATGCTGGGTAAGGAAGGCAATGCCAGGTCTACCGCCATGGCGATTTTAAATGCCAATTACCTCAAGGAGATGATTGCCCCTCACTTCCCGGTATTGTATATGGGTAAAAACAACCGGGTGGGCCACGAATTTATTATTGACCTGCGTGGCTTTAAAAATGACTATGACATTGAGATCGATGATGTAGCCAAGCGCCTGATGGACTATGGCTTCCACGCTCCGACCATGTCATTCCCGGTACCGGGTACCATGATGATTGAGCCGACAGAAAGTGAAAGCAAGGCCGAACTGGACCGCTTCATCGAGGCGATGATTCAGATCCGTCAGGAGATACAGGACGTGATCGATGAGAAAATCGCTATTGAAGACAGTCCTTTGCGTCATGCCCCACACACGGCTGAGGTCGTGATGGCGGACGACTGGAATAGAAAATACAGTCGCAAGCAAGCGGCCTATCCAATTACCTACCTTAAAGAAGGCAAATTCTGGCCTCCGGTGGGTCGAGTCAATAACCCCTATGGTGACCGCAACCTGATCTGTACCTGTCCTCCGATGGAAGAGTACCATGCAGAAATGACGGTTCCCACCGAGACGATAGAAGCCTGACAAAAAGCCTCGCTCAAGCGGGGCTTTTTTCTTATTGCTTTACGAACGATTGGGTGAAGGTACCGTCCTCCCCTTGCCATTGCAGCAAGTACATGCCATTCGGCAGCCCTTGCAGATCAATCACCGCGGGCTGACCCGTCATGGTCAATTGCCGTACCGTTTGTCCAGCCAGATTGATCACAGACAACTGTCCGTTCCAATCCGCGAAAGAAGCTTTGGCGCTGACGATCAACTGATCGGTGGCGGGGTTAGGATACATCGCAAAAGGATGGGCTTCGATGTCATTCACGCTAGCCGGTGAAATGAATCGAAAATTATCGACCCAAATATCTCCACCATTGTCATTCACAGCCACCAACCGTATGATGCCGAAGTTGATATTGGGAATACCAACCGTTTGCCAATTGGCTGGATCAGTGACATCGGTGCTATTGGAGGTATTCATGTCTGTACCTCCTTTTGCCCAAAGCGTCTGCCAGGTTTGCCCGCAGTCGGACGACAATTGCACCAACAGCGAGTCAACAAAGAAGCTTGCCTTCGTACGATAATAGTAGTCAAAGTTCAGGGTCAAAGGCGCCCCAATAGGTGCCTCCACTTCTGGCAAATACAAGGCATCCCGTTGCCCATCACGCGGCAGATAGTCTGACAATTCAACTCGCAGCGACTGGGTAGATGTGCCGACAGCCAGGGAGTCAAGCGACCAAAAGACCTTGTCAAAGTCTCCTTCCACCAAAAAAGGACTTTGGTACAAACTGACCATGGAATCAAAGTCCTCCGGGAAAAGTGCATCCGCTACTATTTGATTGCCATCTCCACGCGCATCAAAACGGATGACGCGCTGATTATCGATGGGATCGTAGTCATTTATACCAGGAGCCGTCCAGTCAACCCGCACAATCCATTCATTCAGCCCTAGTGTAACATCCCGGTCAATGGTAAAGGTCACTGTGGTATCTTCTCCTGCCGGCAGCATGGGAATGGTCAATGCATCCACCTTCACCCCATCATACAATAACCTCACTTCTGGATTCGTCGCATCATTTTGACCTGCATTGGCTATCACGGCTTCCACCGCAATGCCGGTACCCAATATTTCGTCCATGCAGTGCAAACTAAACTTGGGCGACAAGATTGCTGTCACCACCAGATCATGGGTCCGCTGCATCGGGGCTACAGGCGTGTAGGTTTGTGCCAGCGTATCAAAAGCTGCCTTTACATCGATGATACCGCGACCAAAGGTGTTGTCCTCTCCGGGTGTACCCAGGTCAACTGCACTCCAATAGAGCGCTTCAAGCAACTCCTTGCCGGTTGCCATAGGATAAGCCTCTGCCAACAACAACACCGCACCACTTACATGCGGTGCTGCCATGGAGGTACCGTTGTAGAGGGCATACTCATCATCGAACACCGCAGAACGCACCTGAACACCCGGGGCGCTGACCTCCGGCTTGATCTTCAGTTGGCCGGTACCCGGACAGATGGTTGGTCCCCGACTGGAGAAACTGCCGATAGGGTAATTGGGATCGTTGCCGTTAAGCGCACCAACAGAGAAGACATTGACCAAACCCGAGTTGATAAAGGCCGGACGTCCTACGGTAGCCGGACCCGGTCCATTATTGCCCGCAGAAAAGACCACTGCTATTCCGGCTGCCTCTAAGGCATCAAACATATCTGACGCGAAGCTATTGCAAAGGGTGGTATCACTGCTGGCCAGTCCCCAGGAGTTGTTGATCACGATCGGCACATCATCCGTGGTGGAGGTGTCATCATCCGGGTTAAATATCCACTCATACACACTGATGTACACCGGCAGTGGCTTGATTTTGGTGAGGTCATCGACAATAGGATCGGTAACCATAAAGCGGGCACCCGGTGCTACGCCAATGGTATCGTTGGTAGCCGGGTCGAGGCCCAATACGATTCCGGCCACATGCGTGCCGTGCGTACTCGATTTGTCGGCCGGGTAGAACTTATCGATCGGATTCCAACCGTAGCGACCCGGGAAGTTGTAGTACAAAAAGCGATCCTTCACAGCCGGGTGGTTCATGCGAATACCGGTATCGTACACCAGTGCTTTCTGTCCATGCCCACTATAGCCCAGCTTCCACAATTCATCGGCTTTGATCGCCAATAGTCCGGGCTCCACACCACCGGGTGATCGCTGCGCTGGAGCCATTCGCGTTTCCACCGGTTCGATCAGGTAGGCCTTGTCTTCCTCATACAATTGCATATAGGCCAGGTCAGACCGGTTCGTCCATTCACTGATCGTGGCAGGATCGGCCTCCAGGGCGATCATATTGACCAGCCAGTGCTGCGAGATCACTTCGACCGCATTGGATCGGGCACCTTGGCCTACCTCTGCCAGAAAACGCTCTTGCGAAGCATGGGCCTTCGACTGCAGCGCCTTTTGCACTTTCTGTGCTCTTTCGCCTACGGTCAAATTTTCCTGATCGAGCTGCGCTTCCAAAGCCGACAAATCCACGCGGTCGGTCAGGTACACATTTACCTTCAAGGTTGCCGGCTGTAGCTGTGTATTCAATTGAGATTGTAAGGCAGGCGACACCAAAGGTTGCGCATGCAGTACGCTTATCATCCACACAAAAACAAGGGTGGTAATGTATCTTATCATAGGTCTCATCATCTGTCGGTAACTAAAATACACAATGCCTGTGTAGTGCAAGGAGATGTACCTATAAATGCCCTGAAATTGACATAGTTCTGAAAAGAGTAGGCAAGCTGCCCATGGCTGTTTGGCGATATCAAAAAAGGGTGTGACATTTGGGGTATGAAAAGCAGCACCAAATATGGGCTTCTCCTCGCTGTATCCATTCTCTTGCTATCCCTTAGTTGCGGTAGGCCTATGGCCAAAAGCAGCGGACCAGGCACCTATGATTCTCCCAACCTGGAGGATGCCATGAAGCAACAAGAAAGTAAGGAAGCCCCTACACCACCAAAGAAGAAAAAGTAGTTCCCCATTCTGCCGTATATTCATAGGGCATCAAAACATCCCTCCTATGAAACACCTCGGCATTTCCGGTGGCGGCACTAAGATCACCGGACTATTTGGCGCAGCCGAAGCACTGCTACTCGATCAGCAATACCAACCAGACCTCATTTCCGGCATCAGTGCAGGCG
>CAJXXO010000130.1 GCA_913062655.1 uncultured Bacteroidota bacterium
TGCTCGCCGCTTGAGTCCTTGCGGCGGTCGCCGTGGCCCACGCCCACCACGACCATTTGTTGTTTACCGATGCCGACTGCTGGCCGGAAAGTAAGGATTGGATCAGCGGCATGGTGCAGGGGGTTGCACAGGGCGAAGTGGTGATCGGGTACAGTCCGATGACGAATGGCAGCGGGATATTGAACCGGTTGGTGCAATATGAGACCTGGCAAACAGCACAATTGTATCTCTCCGCTGCGCAGGTGGGGCAACCCTACATGGCCGTAGGGCGGAATATGGGACTGCACCGAACGGTTTTTCAACAGGTAAATGGCTTTTCGTCTCATATAGACTTACCCGGTGGCACCGATGATTTACTGGTACAGTCACTGTCAGCCCGGCACCGCGTGGTACCGGTAGGGGCGCCCCATACCTGGATGCGCACCCAACCCCCTGGTAGCTGGAGGGCTTGGTGGCGGCAAAAAAAACGCCATATCAGCACCGGCTGGCGCTACCGTTGGCGCGACCAAGGGGTGCTGGCCGCCTGGACCTTGAGTTATGCCTTGCCACTCGGAGCACTGGGGCTGGGCGTGGCTGCTGCCGATCCGATGTTGATACTTAGCGCTTTACTCATAAGAGGAATAACCCAATTTGCTATCTTTGAAAAGAGCCACCTAACTGCGGGCGAACAAGAAGTGCGCCCCTGGGTTATGTGGCTTGATATTGGGTACGGGCTTTACTTAGTAGTGTTGGTACCCCTGTTATCACTGATCAGACCAGCTACATGGAAGTGAGTACGAATTTTTCTCCGCGGGCGCAGGAAGACTTTGAATTGGTCAAAAAAGCTGTTGAACAACAGGATCAGCAAGCTTACGCCAAGCTTATGTCACGCTACCGCGACTCGATCTACTACATGGTCCTGAAGATGGTGCACAATCGCGATGACGCAGAAGACCTCACCATCGAAGCCTTTGGTAAAGCCTTCAAGAATATTCACAAATACAGCCCCGATTACGCCTTCTCTACCTGGCTCTTCAAAATTGCCTCCAACAATACCATCGATTATATACGGAAGAAAAGACTGGAAACCCTTTCCATTGACGAATCTCGTGGAGATGATGAGGAAGGCGACAGCTATGCGGCCAGTATTCAGTCAGAAAGCCTGGACCCGGAAGAGGAATACATTAAGCAGCAGCGGATGAAACTCATGCGGGAGGTTACGGAGAAACTGAATGAGAAATACCGCATACTCATTGAGTTGCGCTTTTTCAAGGAGTACTCCTACGAAGAAATTGCCACCGAACTCAACCTGCCATTGGGCACCGTAAAAGCGCAGCTATTTCGAGCCAAGGAATTGCTCTTCAACATTATGAAGAACAAGAAAGAGCGCATCTAACCACATGGAGCTGATCCGGAAATATTTTCCCGACCTGAGTCCGGAGCAAGAAGCCCAGTTTATTCAACTGGAACACCTGTATAGGTATTGGAACCAACACGTGAATCTCATCTCTCGCACAGATATTGACAATTTGTACGAAAGACATATTCTCCACTCCCTGGCCATCGCCAAGGTGTGCACATTTGTACCGGGCACAGCCATTGTTGATGTCGGCACCGGGGGCGGGTTTCCGGGCATCCCGTTGGCGGTTCTCTTTCCCGAAGTCTCTTTTCACCTCGTAGATTCCATCGGTAAGAAGGTGAAGGTGGTAGAAACAATCAAGAAAGATGTAGGCCTCACCAACGTTACTGCCCAGCAAGTACGGGCAGAGGCACTACCGGGCCAGTACGATTTTCTCGTGAGCCGAGCCGTGACCAAAGCAGAAGTACAGGTGCGATGGGCCCAACACCTCATCAAGCAAGAAAGCAGAAACGACCTGCCCAACGGGCTTTTGCTGCTCAAGGGGGGCGACCTGCGCCAGGAATTGCGCCCCATCCACAGGGTGAGCTATACCTTTCCCATCAGCGACTATTTTGAAGAGCCTTTCTTCGCCACAAAATTGGTCGTTTATATTAGCGCATGATCATATGAACATGAGATGGTGACATTAGTCATTTGTGGTTACCCACAAAGGCGCCATATTTACCACTGTTCATTACAATAGCGACTAAAAGAGACGACTATGGCACAGGAGAAGCATCATCAGATTGTGATTATTGGCGGAGGAACGGGAGGCATCATGACAGCCGCTCAGCTACTGCGAAAACGGAAATCCCTTGATATTGCCATAATAGAACCCTCTGATAAACATTACTACCAACCCGCATGGACACTGGTAGGCGCAGGTACCTACAGTTGGGAGAAGACCATTCGGCCCGAAGCCAGTGTAATGCCCAAGCAAGTGACCTGGATAAAGGATTATGCCACCGCCATTGAACCGGATGAGAATTATGTAGACACCCAATCAAGCGGCAAAATCACCTACGATTATTTGGTGGCAGCTCCGGGTATCCAGATTGACCTGGATGGCATAGAAGGCTTGAAGGAAGCGATGGGCACCCACAATGTGTGCAGCAATTATGTAGATCCTAATTACACCTGGGAGTTGCTACAAGAATTCAAAGGGGGCAATGCCATCTTTACCCAACCTACCACCCCTATTAAATGTGGGGGAGCCCCCCAAAAGATTATGTACCTCTTTGCCGACTATGTGCGCAAAAATAACATGGCCGACAAAACCAATATTCTATTTGCGACACCCGGTAGTGTAATCTTTGGCGTAGAAGAATTTGCCAACACCCTGTTGCAGGTGGTGGACCGCTACAATATTAGTCTGAAGTTGTTCTCCGCTCCGGTGAAGATCGATGGCCCCAATCGGAAAGTGTACTTCAAGCACATGGGAGATTCAGCGGAGCAAAGCAAAACCACTTCGCCTGACGGCAATCGCTTTGAGGAAAACATGGTGGAAGAGGGCCTGGTAGAGATGCCTTACGATTTTCTTCACCTGGCACCACCACAATCGGCTCCGGACTTTGTGAAGCATTCCAAGATCGCCCATCAGGAAGGGCCGAGTAAAGGATGGATCAACGTCAATATCAATACCTTGAAGCACAACGAGTATGATAATGTGTTTGCACTAGGAGACGCGGCCGCACTACCCACTGCCAAGACCGGTGCAGCTATCCGCAAGCAGGCACCTGTATTGGTGGAGAACCTCCTCCATACCATTGACAACGATAAAAAGTTCAACGAGGGCTATTCCGGCTACTCCTCTTGTCCGCTGGTGACCGGCTACGGTAAAATGCTGCTCGCTGAATTTGACTATGAGAACAAGCCAATGTCCGATCCACTGCTCAAACGATTGATGAATATTTTCAAAGAGCATTGGCGCATGTGGATTTTGAAGAAATATGGATTGCCTTACCTCTATTGGAACATGATGATGAAGGGTAGGATGTAACCTACGCTCCTGAAGAAAAGCCCGGGCCATTTGTTCCGGGCTTCTTATTTTTAAGGCACCCTGATACTATGAAAACACGATCCAAGGATGCCTTATATCAGATAGCCCTTACACGTCTGCCCGGTGTGGGGGATATTGTTGCCAAGCAATTGGTGAGCTATGCCGGTGGGGTGGAGGCCATCTTCAAACTGTCGGAGCGTCAATTGTTGAGGATACCGCTTGTGGGCAAGAAAATTGCCCGCGCCATCGTCACCCATGAAGTGTTGGAGGAAGCCGCGGCCGAATTAGCTTTTGTGGAGGAGGCGGGCTTACAACTGCTTTTTTACCTGGATGAGGAATATCCCTGGCGGTTGAAGCACAGCATGGATAGTCCGGTTTTGTTGTACTACAAGGGTACCGCTAACCTCAATACCTCACGGATCATAGGCGTAGTGGGCACACGCAATAATACCGACTACGGCAAAATGGTCACGGAGAAGATGCTCGAAGACCTGGCGCCCTATCAACCGCTGGTGGTAAGTGGATTGGCCTACGGTATAGATATCACCGCTCATCGGGCCTGCCTAAAATACAACTTACCCACACTTGGGGTGGTGGCCCACGGGCTGGATGCGGTCTATCCCTATCAACATCGACATACAGCAGAGAAGATGCTGGAAGCAGGTGGGGGCCTGTTAACCGAGTTTCCACGTAACACCCGGCCCAACCGGGAAAACTTCCCCAGGCGCAATCGCATTGTGGCCGGTATGGTTGACGCCTTGGTGGTCGTAGAGTCTGCTGTAAAGGGAGGCGCACTGATCACTGCTGAACTGGCCCATAGTTACCAAAAAGAAGTCTTTGCTGTACCCGGGCGCCTGCATGATGCCTATTCGGCTGGGTGCAATCAATTACTGCGACAGTTGAAAGCTTCCATTTTTGTATCTGGTGACCAATTGGCCGAAGAGATGGGCTGGCAACAACAGGAAGCAAATACCAGGCTCCCGGAGCCCACCACTTTACCACTTAACGATATGGAACAGTCCATTTACCGGTTGATGCAGCAGCACCGGGAGCTGCCTATCGATAAACTTGTCATAAGTCTGGGTTGGCCGGTCAACAAGGTGTCTGCTACTTTGTTGGCATTGGAATTCAAAGGGTTGATACGCTCTCTGCCGGGCAGTCGATTTGCGCTGGCCTAATGTTGATTATAATCATCCCTGCCACTGAATAAAGCATTTACTTTCGTGTTAAACAAGGCAAAAGGATGGTTCTTCCGATGCGGTTATTCCTAACTTTGCACACCCATACGTAAACAATCTACAACAGGCTTTCATATGAAACAGCATGGCATTTACAACGACCAATTTGGCTTGGAAAAAATCGGTATTACGGCATGTAAAAACGTATACTGGAACCTGACTGCTCCCGAACTGGTGGAGCATACCCTTGATGCCGGCTCGGGTACACTGACCGACACAGGCGCACTGGCCATTGATACGGGTGAATTTACGGGGAGAAGCCCAAAGGATCGCTTCTTTGTTAAAGACAACATCACGGCTGATACCGTAGATTGGAACAACATCAACCAGCCCATTGAGGGCAAATATTTTGATCAGTTGCATGAAAAGATGCTCGCCTACGTGGCAGACAAAGATGTATATGCCCGTGATGCTTACGCTTGTGCAGATAAGCAATACCGCTATAAAGTACGGGTGGTAACCGAAACCCCCTGGCAGAGCATCTTTGCCAATAATCTGTTTATACGTCCCGATCGCGACAAGTTGGCTGATTTTACACCTGATTGGCAGGTACTGGCGATTCCTTCATTCAAGGCCGATCCGGCAGTGGACGGCACCCGTCAGCACAATTTCACCATTGTCAACTTCACCAAGCGTTTGATTCTCATAGGAGGCTCGGCCTATACCGGTGAGATCAAGAAGGGCATCTTCACGGTACTCAATTACCTGCTGCCCCACGATAGGGGCGTGCTTTCCATGCACTGTAGCGCCAACATCGGCAAAAAGGGAGATACCGCCATTTTCTTTGGTTTGTCCGGTACCGGAAAAACCACCCTGTCGGCTGATCCTTCCCGGGAGCTCATTGGCGATGATGAGCACGGATGGACAGACGATGCAGTTTTCAATTTTGAAGGCGGCTGCTATGCAAAGGTGATTAATCTTAGCCGCGAGGGTGAGCCCGATATTTATGATGCCATCAAATTTGGCGCCCTGTTGGAAAACGTTCGCTACTTTCCCGGTACACGAAAGGTCAACTATGAGGACAGCACCGTAACGGAGAATACAAGAGTCTCCTATCCGATTGAGCACATCAACAATGCAAAGATCCCGTCCATTGGAGATGTACCGAAGAATATCTTCTTCCTCACCTGTGATGCCTTTGGGGTATTGCCCCCCATAAGTAAATTGACACCGGCACAGGCGATGTATCAGTTCATTTCAGGATACACTGCCAAGGTGGCCGGCACAGAAGCAGGTATCACGGAACCACAAGTCGTCTTCTCCGCTTGTTTTGGTGCTCCATTCCTGCCCCTACACCCCACCCAGTATGCTGATATGCTGGGAAAAAAGATGCAGGAGCAAAATGTAAATGTCTGGTTGGTGAACACCGGCTGGAGTGGCGGCCCCTATGGTGTTGGCAGCCGCATGAAGCTACGGTACACCCGGGCCATGATCACAGCAGCCCTTGAAGGCGAACTGGATACGGTAGAATACCACAACGACTCCATCTTCGGGCTGGCCATGCCTAAGCGCTGCCCTAATGTACCGGATGAAGTGCTGAACCCAATCGATACCTGGGCAGATAAAGAAGCCTATATCGAAAAAGCCAATGACCTGGCCAAGCGCTTTGTAGACAACTTTAGCAAGTATGCCGATCAGGCTTCTGAGGAGATTCTCAGTGCGGCACCCAAGGAGGTGAGCCTGAGCGAATACTAATATTTAACTGCAGCAACACAATAAAGGGTAGTCGATAAAATCGGCTGCCCTTTTTTTATGGATAGGGGCAAACGTGGTAGTGCCGGGATAAAAACATTGTAAGAAACAGAAACGAAATCCGTAAAAATATTATGTAAGAAATAGGGCTAAAACAGACGAAACGAGAGGTAGGCTCATTGTGTACACCATACGCTTTGATTAACTGGTAGCGGTACGCCCCTGAAACCCCGCAATAAGCAGTCACAGGGTTGATTGATTATCAAGACCCTGCCTAAGTAACTGGCAGCATAGCAGCCGATTGCTCTTTATTACTTGTTGATAAGCAGCAATTTGCAGGGCTGTAAAGGTTGCTGGCTAACATTTAGGAATTTTGTTCAAAATTGTGGAAAAGTTTAAAAAATATGTACTTTTACACCTACACGAACCATCAAAAACCAATCCAGAGCCATGACAAAACCATTTCAAGAACGGTGTGAACACTAATTGCATAGAGAATTCATCTCGCTGTTGACACCGTGTAAAATATACACTACATTTGTCTTGCGTAATTGTTGGTTAGTTCGTTTTCGCGAAGTAAGGTAGAGGCGTGATTGTAGAAATAAGCGTTGTTTTGCCTGCTTCCGTCAAAATACCCCACCCCCGTCAGGTAACAGACGGACGATTTTGACGTATGAAACAATTGTATGGTGCTTCGCCACGATAAACTGCTATTATGAAACCCAATTTTACGCTTCAACTGTTTAAGGGAAGTGCAAAGCCGATGCTGTCACTAATCGCTTTGTTTACCTTTTTCGGACTTTCTCAAAAAGCTTCTGGTCAAACCTGTTCTATTATTGAGAGCGGATGCCAAGAGAATACTGTTACGTATGCTTGTGCAGATACGAGTATTGATGGTAACCTATCTTCCTTTGTAGACTGGGGGTGGGCGCCTACCTATACCTTAGATTGTGGTTCGGGTGGTGATGATACAAAGTTTATCATGTCGTTCGATCTCCCTGAATCGCAGAACACTTGTTGGCGGTATTCTAACGTACAGCGAATTGGTACTGGGGGGGGAAGGTTACGTTTGTACCAATCAACAGGAACACCTGGATCAGGGATTACTAGTGACACCTGGTTCGAGTCGCCC